>NZ_JHVK01000003.1:267621-358803 GCF_000620105.1 Microvirgula aerodenitrificans DSM 15089
GCGGGCCGGGTCTTCCTCGAAGGCGAGCACGGCGGCGTAGCCGGCGGCGATTTCAGCCGGCAGGCGCACCGAGCCACGGTGCCAGGCACCGGTGATGCGGCCGCTGTTGATCTGACCCGCCAGCGTGGTGCCCGTCGCCAGCGTGCCGGGCCAGCCGAACACGCCAATGGCACCGCGCTGTTCCATCGGGCCGGAGACAAATTCCAGGTGGGCGCGGATTGCAGTCAGGCTGGTGCCGTCGGCAAACGGGCTGACCAGGATGTGGTGGCCACCGCCGACCACAGCCGCCAGAGCGTCGGCCAGATCGGGGTCAATGGCGCCACCGGACATTGCCGCCACGGTGGCCGTGACGCCAGGCGCGGAAACCGCACTCGATACCACGATGTCGTTGCCGAAGCTGCCCTTGTTGCGGGCAGTCAGCGTCAGCACGCCAGCCGCCACCGTCGCCGTCAGCGGCAAGTCAGCCTTGGCTGCCAGCGCGGTTTTCAGGGCCGTGGCCAGCTCGGCAGCGGTATCGCCGCTGCTGGCCGCAACATCAACGCGGGCGGCGCCAACATACAGGCTGACGATCCCGGCGCCGGTGGCCGGACCGGTCAGCGTGACCGTGCCGCTGGCAGCGATCCCGGCGGTGGCATCGTCGACGGCAATCACGGTCAGCTGCAGGTACGGATTGGCAGTGATGGCGGCGTGCGCCATCAGGTGGGCAGCAGAGCCACGGCCAAACAACTGGGCGGCCTGCTCGTCACTGAACACGTCGACCGGCACCAGGGCCGGCTGGGTGCCGCTGGCCAGGCGCTGGCCGATGGCCAGTACCTTCTGCAGGTTGCCCGGCAGGGTACGTACGGCCAGCTTGGTGTTGAACTCGAAATACTTGCCCGGCTTGCGGATGCTGGACGGGATGCTGTCGAAGCTGACGTTCGGGCTGGCCATTACGCGGCCTCCTTACGGCTGGGTTTGGCGGCAGTTTTGGCACTGTCCGGTTCAACCAGGTCACCGCAGGCGACCAGCCGGCGGTAATAGGCACTGTCGGGCACATCAATGATGGCGGCGTCAGTGATGTAGTCGCGCGGGCGACCCTCTTTCGGCACCTGCAGGCCGGGTGCGGCTGTCACTCTCATGGTTTGCTCCTGGTGGAGATGATGTCCCGAGCGTCGGCAATGCCATCGTCCGGGATCAGGTGATAGTTCAGGCCAGTGCGCAGCCAATCCGGTGGCGGCTCCTCCAGTCGCCCATCGTTTTGGGCGATGACGGCATCAGCGTCGTCGACGGTCTGTGGGCTGGGCCAGTGGCCACGCGGTAACGGCTCCTCGATCCAGGCGGTCTGGAACTCGCAGGCGAACACCGAGAACGCATCGCCGCGGCCGCGGGTGTTGTAGAGCGTGCGCACCCGGGCAGGAAGCAGTGGGTCGATGGGCAGACCAAGATCCTGGCCCGACAGCAGCCGGCGCACCGCGTAGACCAGCGAGTAGCTGCCGATCTCGTTCGGGCCCGCACCACCACGGCGGCCTGCGTCCTCGCAGCGCACATTGCGGTCGCCGACCATGACCACGAACTGCCCGGTCGCCTTGAACTTCTGGCGGGACGTGCCGGTCGGTTCAGTTTTCGTGATGCCGCCGAATGTGACCCAGGCTGCGGGGAAATTGCCGATGGCGATCCCCAGTTCATCATCCAGTTCGCCGCCATAGCTGCCGATCTGCCGAACCATGCGGCCCATACCACGACGCAGCCGCTCAATGATGGCGTCCTCAGTGCGGGTGACGATCATCAGAATGCCCCCGCACCACGAGCGAACACGCGGGTGCCAGCCTCGAACTGGACGGTCTGGCCGACCGGCGCCGAGCCACCGCCAGGCATACCACCCAGCGTGACCCGGCCGGCGGCCGCGTGTTCCAGAAACCGGATGGCATCGCGGTAGCGATCACGACAATCGTCGGTCACCATTCGGCCGCTCCCGCTCAACAGGTAGCGGGCGATGTCGCACGCGTAGCCGGTCAGGATCTTCGGCGGCGTGCCCAGCGGCAGCGTGTAGCGACCGCCGATATAGCCGTCGATGACGGCGCCGGCATCAGCCAGGGCTGTCATCAGCACGCCGTCGTCGATCGCGCCAGTCCGGACACGGTCAGTCAGGGAGATCACCTCGCCCTCACCGAACCGGCCCACCATGTCGTCACGGGTCGCATACATGGTCAGCGCTCCCGGGAACCGGAACCACGCATGGCCAGCAGCAGGTCGCGCAGACGGATGACGCTGTCCGCGACGGTTTTCGACCAGTTGGCCGTTGCAGCGTCGACGGCCAGCGGGGCGACGGTCAGCGCCGGCTCGTCCAGCAGCATGCGCAGCTCGGCCTCGGTCAGCTCATCGAGGTCAATGCGGGTCGGCATGCGGCCGAACACACGACCGGCGCGGCGGAAACCGTCACGGATGGCCGTCACCTCGATGGCGATGGACTGAGTGTCGCCCGGGGCAGCCAGCGGTGGTACCTCGCTCGGCGCGAGAGTCAGCGCCGGCGATGCAGCGCCAGCTGCGTCGAGCTGAACGCTGCCGGATTCGTCCGGCACGCCCTGGTCAACAGGCGGGAGCGTAGCGGGCTCGGCCGAGGCGGTGTCGGTGGCCGGGGTGGCCGGGGTGGCCGGGGTGGCCGGCCGGCGGTCTTTGCGCGGGGCGGCCATGGTTACGCCTCCGTCCCGGTCGAGCCGTAGGCCATCTGCCAGAAGCCGTAGCCGCCGGAGACGCGCGCTTCCGCGCCGAACTTGTACTTCTTGCGGTTGAACACATCGTCGGCCTGCGGGTCGGTCTGCTCGACGAACGCAGGTTTTTTGCGCTCCTGGTAGATGAACGGTTTGACCGGCTTGGTCGTGTCGAGCAGAAACCAGGCGGTATCCGAGATCAGCCACGGCGCAACCACCACCTTGGCCGTACCCTTATACGGGTTCTGGTCATTGCCGAATCTCTCTGCCGTCATCAGCAGATTGGCGACGTCTTCCAGTGCCGGCGGCACCAGCAGCACGTCCGGCGTGATGCCGAGCGGACGACCTTCATCATCCTTCATCGACTTCATGGCCGCGCGAGCGGCGCCGTAGCTGGCTTGGGCGGCGGCCAGGCTGGCAATCGACAGCTTTTTGGTGCCCTTGTTGGTGACCGATTTGCCAGCGACCGGATGGTCGGTGTCGAAGAAGTACTGACCGTCGTAGCAGGCTTCCACGAAGCCGCGATTCACCAGCTCGAACACGATTTCGTCGGGCAGTTGAGCGGCGGAGAATCCGGCCATCTCGGCCTGCGGCTTGTAGATGCCGAGCTGGTCGTCCTCGATGTCGTTGCGGTCGACTTCGACGGTCGCCTCGAAGTCGTCGTTGACGACGGTGTACTTCGAGGCTTCCAGCGCCTTGACTGCTTTTTCACCGATCCAGCGGCGCATGCGCGGGAACCGGCTCAGCCAGGCGTAGTCGTTCTGCCTGCCGGTCGACGGCACCAGCATGGCCACCTGCTGCCATTGGCTCGGCGCAGTAGCAAACGCGCCATTGAAGACAGTCCGCAGGTTGACAAAAATCGCCTTGAGGTTGGAGGCATTGACGAGCATGGGATTCCTTTAGATAACCCACACGCCATCGGCGTCGATACCGAGCACGAGGCCGGCCACGCTGCGGGTGTTGGTGCCATGGCTGGCGGCCACGGTCTGGTTGTCGACGATGTAGCAGTTACGGCCGAGGCCAGCCTGGGTAACCGGGTCGCCGCTGTGATTGCCCCACTTGAACTGGCGACCACGGCGTACCGTGACGACGATGGCGCCATCAGTGCCGTCGCGGTTGTCAGCGGCGGCATCCGCCATGCCGAGATAGGCGAGCGTGGTCGAGGTGGCGCCCGGCACGGCGAACCCGGTTGCATTGATCGCCACCATGGTGCCGGCCGGGATGACGACACCGGCACCGACCGGGACGGCCAGCAGTTCTGCGCCCCGGTGCGGGGTGTTGCGATCCTGAGTAGTCGCGGTCATTGCTCGCCCCCCATCGCGGCTTTGATGGCCACAGGGTCATTGCCGAACATCGAGCAGATGGCCAGCGCATCGCCGGTCAGTTCCGTGGCGGTCTCGATGACCGGCTGACGACCGCCGGTCTGCGTCGAGGACAATGCAGCAATCGGCGTGGCGGTCTCGATGTAGCCACGCAATGCCGCAACATTGGATGCCCCCAGATCGCGCGCCCATTTTTCCTGGGCGGGCAGCAGACGGCCGTCGGACAGCGCGGCCGTCACCAGTTCGTCCAGTTCGCGGCCGTTGACCTGGGCGGTCAGATCGGCAATCTGCTGTTGCAGCGCTTGAGCAACATCGACCGGCACATGTTTGGCCGGATCGACCTGGGTGGCCGACAGTGCCGCCACACGGGTTTCCAGCTCACTGGCCTTGCCGGCTTGGGTACTCAGCTCGGCCAGCTTGGCCTTAGCCTGTTCTTCGCTCGTCCCCGGCGGCAGACCGAGCAGGGTGAGCAGTGCGTTGAGATCCACGGTGGGTTCCTTTTTTTCATGTGACACGGGGGAAAGCAGGCGCGATAAGGCCGCCAGGGACAATTCCGGCAACTCGTCGAGTGCGGGGTTGTTGGTCAGCGCGACGTTGATGAGTTCCTGCACACGCCCGTCGGGCGTGTAGACAAACAGCGGGGAGATGTAGAGGTATTCGTGGGCGTCGATCATGGCTGCCGCACGCGCGGTCCATTCGACGTCGGTGGCATACAGGCCGTCACCCTCACGCCATTCGAGCGTGGAGAACCAACCTGCCGACGGGGCCGGCTGACCGTTATCGGCTGCGCGCAGCGTTTGGTGCTCGTAGTCGAATGCGTAGCGGGTCTGACGGGCGGCGGCCTGGGCAACCAGCAGCGCCGCGTTGACGCTGTCCAGCACCCAATGCGGGCAGTCGGCCGGGCGGCCGTCACGGGCGCGGAATTCGCCGGCCGGCAGGATCTTGACCGCCTTTTGGCCGGGGGTGATTTCGACCGACAGGGCGGCGATTTGGGGGGGCAGATGTGGCATGACCCGCAGTGTGCGGGTCATGAAGAAAGGGGTTTACCTGAACTGGTTCAGTGGGTTAGCGATGGGCTTGACTTGTGCTTCACCGAGGATTTGGCTTCCTCGACTACCTTGTTCAACTTCTCGTATTCACTTGCGCTACGCCAATATCCCACCAATCACGGCAATGATATTCCCTGCATTCGACAAAATTTCGGTAGCGTTCATGTGCGGCAGCTCCTTAGTTCAGAACTACGTATCCTAGCCCGTTAGTCGGCCGTTAGAATCCATGCAACACAAATATCATGCATCAGCGCTCGTCCTGCCTCATTAAACGCCGCAGAGGCCGGTTGCGCGCGTTGAGCGTTTTCAGTATCAGCCGTCGATGACTCGCCGCAGGTAGTCCGCCGCCGTCGCCTCGATCTCGTCCTCGTCCCCATCGGTCAGCATCAGGAATGGCCGGGCCGGAATATTGCTGCCGGGGTGATTGACCGACCTGACCACGCGGCCACCAAACGCCAGGGCGCGTTTGTTCCGGGGGCGGATCACATGCGGGCGGGTCTGGCCACCGAATTGGTGGATGGCTGCGTATTTGACATTGGTGCCGACCATCGCACTGGTGGCATCGCTCGACGGGGAAATGCTGCTGGCCAGCCGACCGGTGTCCTGCAGGATCTGCCCCTGGCGGCCGCCGGGTTTCAGCCCCTGCCATTTAGGCCGGCCCTGCTGTGCAAAATTCTCCTCGACGGCGTCCATCAGGACGGCGGCGATACCCCGCATCAGCGGGGCGGGATTTTTAGCTGCCTTGACCAGGCGCTCCAGCGCAGCCGCAGTCAGTCGGTCGTCGATCTCGATTTCAATCATGGCTATACTCAATGCAGACGCCGGAAACACGGTGAATACTCCCGGCCGTAGCCCGCTCACCAGAGCGGAGCGCGTGAGGGTGCAGTGGGAGTCCCTCCCGGCGTCTATTCCCATGCATTCCGCACCACCTCGCCGCGACGCATTGCCGCTGATACTGCACGTGCATTGCTCTCCCGGAACGACGTCAGGAACAACGCCCGGCCGCTGGCTGTCGCCTTGACCACCGCGTGGTAAATACGGCCGGCCCGACGAACAAACACCAGATTCAGTTCGCCCTGGCGCACAATCAGTTGCGCCCGCTCGATTACGCCCTGTACCCGCCAGTAGTCATCCAGGCCGATATCCTGACCCTCACGGCTGACAGCCTGTTTGACCAGCGTGTCATCCGATAGCCACACCGTCTGCGTCTCGACCTGGAGCAGCTTTCGATACTCATCCGACAGCACCGCCACCGGCCAGCGCTGGCCGACCACCAGTCCATCGCGCATCTGCGCCAGCGTCTGACCGCTGGCCACGCGCTCGGCGACCCGGGATTCCAGTGTCCGATAGCTGCGGGCAAAGTCCGGGCCGGTCAGCGTGCCACGCACATATTGCCTGGCCACGTCGGCGGGGTAGCCGTCCAGTTCCGGCTGGTAGGCAGCGCGGCCGGGGTTGTAGCCGAACCCGGCATCGGTCGTGAACCGTTTGCCATCCGGCCCTCGGAATGCCACCGCCGGCCGTGTTTCGCCATCGCGGCCTATCGGCTGGTCGACCGTTTCCAGCCGCCCCTCACTTGATGACACGGGCAGATCGAGACGGTCAATGTCACGCTGGCTGCGGGTTCGCACGCGGCAGCGGCAGCGCCAGCCGTTCGGTGGGTAGAACGTGCGCCAGAACGGATCGTCGAGCCGGAACACACGGCCGTGCAGTGTGCGGTGTGCCGGCCGGGTGCGGCCGTCCAGGACCGCCACGTATTCCCCATACGGGCGCAGGTCGGCGCCCGCCAACTGTTCCTGGTAGCGTCCGGCCATATAGGCCGACTGCATGTTCTGCCTGAAAATCGTTTCCAGGCGCCGGCTGTTCAGCCGTTTGCCCGCAACCTCACCTGTGGCCTGGTCGACAACCCGGCCACGCCCCCACCAGCCGCGTGCCTCCAGCATCGGCTGCAGTTGCCGCTGGAAATCGCTCAGCGTGCCGCCGTTTCGCAGCGCATCGGTTAGCCCGTTGCGGATGTCGGTCAGGATGTCGAGTTTGGTGACGCCGGCAACGGTAAATGCCCGCGCATGCGCCTCGGCCCAGACGTCCTGCCAACGGAACCCGATGGCGTACCCTTTCTGCTCAAAGTATTTGATTGCCTCGGCTGGCGGCAGGCCGATGGCGTAGGACAGGTCGACGTCAGTCCTGGGCATTCACCCGGCCCCATACATCAGCGACAAAGATCGCGCGAGCCAGGATCTCGCTGATGGCCGTATCGTCCATGTCGGGATAGGCTGCAGCCAGCGCTGCAATGGCATCGTCCGGCGTCGCACCATCCCGGATCGCCAGGATGGCCGGGGCCATCAGCGCATCCAGTCCAGCATTCAATGCGTCAGGCACCGATGCGGCATCCAGTGCGGCCTGATCGGGATAGATCACCTCGCCCTGGTCATTCAGGGCGACGTGGCGATAGGACAGCGCTGCCTGAGCCGGTTTCGGACGCAACTCGGGGGGCAGTGCCATGTCCGGGCGTGGGGCGACCAGGACGGGCTCACCATTTTTCGGCGCCGGGATCGCGAGCTTGTCATTCACCCAACTGACCGGCACCGGCACACCCAGCGCAACCAGGGGCGGCAGCGCCTCGCTGTACAATTTAAGATCTTCCGGCTCGCGCGTATCGAACACCAGGCGCGGCATGCGGCGCGGGTCGACCTGGCCCCCGTTAAGTACCGCCATCGGGTACAACAGGTCACGCGTCAGCGTGCCGGATAGCTGCCCGGCGTCGCTAACCAGCAGGTCGTGCCGCACCTCGTTATGGATGGTACCGAGCGCATTGGTCGAGGATTTGCCGTCCGCCTGACTGGTCAATGTGCCGCCGAGAATCGCTTTAGATTGGCTGCGTTCGCACCAGTCGGACATGGCCTGAAATGGCTCGTGGCTACCCTGTGCGGCATTCTGGAATTCGATCAGCATGCCCTCGGGAATGATGCCGGCCGCGTTGTGGCCGATGCCGGCGACAGCGCGCAGCAGCGTCGCTTTCTCGTCATCGGTGGCGCCGGCCGGGTATTTGCCGACTCGTAACGGCAGCCCATAGATTTCCAGAAACTCGGCCAAGTCTCTGACGCTGTAGTTCTTGAACAGATACGGCCATGCCAACACACGATGCAGACCGGCGCGTGTCAAATAGCCGGATTTAGCGCGGTGGCGATGGATGACCCAGCCGAATTGCCACGGCTCGGCGCCGTCGGCCGTGCCATCGCGCAACCGCAGCGCATTGCCGTCAGTCTGTGCGGTCTGAAACCAGCGCTGCGGTCGGTGGGTCAGGCTGCGCGGGAGCCAGTCACTACCCAGGCGCTGCCATTCAATTTCGAGCGCAGAAAATCCGTGGCCAATGGCGTCCAGGGCGTCGAGAAAAACGTCGTCCAGGTCGGCAATGTCGCGCAGCTGTTCCTGCAGTTGGGCGGTTTGTTTTCTTTCGGCGGGTGTTGCATCACGCGGCGGCTCAATACTCCAGTCCAGCGTCAGCAGCGCGCGCTTGCGCTTCGACATTTCCGCAAAAATGTGGGCATCTTTCTCTTCCATATCGACGAACAGGTCATGCTGAGCGGCAATATCACCGCGCTCGGCATCCTCCAGGATGCGATGCAGGCGTTGTGGCGTCAGACCGCGAGATGGATGGTCGGCGAATTCGTGCGTAACCCAGCCTAACCGCGACGTTTGCGGTTCGTTGAGTACCTCGCGCTGGATGGGGTTGCCGTACTGGTCGAGGATTTGCACCATATTTGTCATTCCTACCAGGCACCGGCAGCAAAGCTGCCGAATCTGTCGTTGTCATCGCGACCACTGGAACGTGGCACGGGGGTGTAGTCGAAGGCGGCGCCACCGCCACGGGTGGAGGCGATCATCCAGAGGATGTGTAGTGCGCTCAGCCCGTCGTAGTGATGCCCGGTCTGAGGCTCAGGCCAGGTGTCCAGCTCAGCCAGCAACAGCGTCAGGGCCGGGTTGAACAGAATGCGGGGGGTGAACGGGTCCGTGATATACGGCTCCAGCGAGTCGATTCGCACCTCTGGCGCAACAGAGGCGGTCACCCCGATCAGCGGCAGTGGCACGCCCTGGTCCATCCCCGCCTGGACGAATGTCTGGCGTGAGTGCTCATAGGCGTTGTTGTTTTCAAACCCCCATGCCAGGCACCGGAATTCACGCTGGGCGGCAATGAGGTCGGATTCCAATTTCGACGGGACACGGCGCTTGATGGCCGCCTCGATCACATGGAGTTTTTTGGCCACACGGTCCCAGCCGCCCACCAGAATAGCCGACGGGTCAGAGGTTTCCCCCCGGCCCATCGACGGGTCGCAGCCACCGAACATGAGCCAGTCACGCTGGCGATGAACCCAGTATTCGAGCCGGGCAAACGTTTTGTCCTCATCGCTGCGGGGGTCGCCCTGCATTTCCGTTTTGAATGCCTTGGCATTCTTGGCGCGCTGACGCATCAGCCAGTACAGCGAGCGCACTGCCGGCCAGGAGATCCGCGCACCATCCTCCATCTGCACCTGGTTGGCCGTGTAAAACTGGAATGATGGCAATTCAGCCTCAGCCAGTTTGCGGCCAGATTCATTCGCCGCTTCCTCTGCCTTCCTGTCCTCATTGAGCATCATCGCCGTGCATTGCTCCCACATATCCATGCGGGTCGGCATCGCCTCGATGGCACGGAAGTGGTGAACGATATGACCAATGGTCCGCTTGGCTCGGCTGATGGGGTCGTCGCGGTCAAGCACAGTGCCGATGCCGAAGTACTTCACTGAACCGTCCGGCGGTCCGAGGTAGTCGATAGCCTTGCCCAGCCAGTTCCAGCGGTTCTCGCGTTCGGTCGGCGACTTGGCCTCGGCATCAGTAATCAGATCATCGCCTAACAGTAACTTCGGCCGGCTGGCGCCATGGAATGTCCCCCGGATTGCCTGCTCGGCGCCAAACGGCTCAACCTTGACGCCGGCGGCCGTGACAAATTCGCCCACCTTCCAGACCTGCCCCTTGCCGCACGCTTCCGGGAAATCCATTGCCAGATTGGCATTGACGGTCAACTCGGTTTTGATGACCTCCAGCAGTTTGGTCGGCAGGCGGGTTTCGGCTCCCAGTAGGATGATGTAGTCAATGAACGGCGGCGGCGGGCCATCCCAACCGACCTCACGCTGAATCTCCGACCGTTGCAGCAAGGCGTGGACTGCGCACCAGACCGGGCCAATCTTGGTCAACAATGACGATTTCGCCTCGCCGCGAGGCGCCACCCACCACTCGGTCACACCGCCAGCCTGGCTGAGTAGTTGCGGAAAACGCTGGCAAAAGTGAGCATGGAACAGTGACGGCTCGCCACGGATATGGTGAGGGAAGTACGTGTAGGCGAAAAACTGAAAGTCGCCGAGCAGCACGCGTTTTCGGCGAGCTGCGATTGCATCGGGGGATGCATCCAATCCGCCTTGGTGAGCCTCGATGTCACGGCCCAGTTGCGCCTTCAGCTCGCGCAGGCCGGCCAGAAATTCTCGCTGGGAAATGTCAGCCATAGTTCTTGGCCAGGGTGTTGCCAAACGGCTCCAGAATCTCAACAAACGCTGCCGCGTGTTGCGGATAGTTCTCGCGGATAAACACGGCCAGCGCCTGGACCACCTCCATTGCGGTGGCGAGTTGGGATGTCTCCGGCAGGACGCGTCGTGATGCCGAGACCGTTTTGTTGAAGGAGTCTGCCAGTGACGCCAGCATCTTGACCTTTGCCTCGGCCTGGATTTCGGCGTTGCTGTTCAGCGTGTCCATCGTCGCCTGGTACTGGGTCATGAACCCGGTCAGGGCGGCTCGGGCGACATTCTCGATGCCACCGCCAGCAAGGATGTTGGCAGCACGCAATTTGTCCCAGTCGTCGCCAGCGGTTTCGGCCTCGCGCTTCCAGCGCCCAGCCGTCGACATGGATACCCCGCACTGCAGCGCAGCCATTTCCAGGCCGAGGCGCTCGAACACGTACAGCCGACGCACTCGGTCGCGGATCTCAGGGGAATGCGCCATGCCTACAGGAGCGTCCGTTTGACCAGTTCGGTTGCCAGCGCAGTGCCGACGGCCACGATGGCACCACTGATGGCGCCGGCGCGGGCCGCCTGCTGCTCGACGTGACGTAGACGACCATCCATCGCGTCCAGGCGTTCGGCCTGGCCAGCCTGGCTGGAGACGATCATGTCCAGCTTGCCTTCGATGCGGCCCAGTGCGCGGGTCAGTTCATTGTTCTGTTCAGCCATTAACGGCTCCATTTTTCGTGGCTGGATTGGCAGGTGATGCACCGGGTACAGCCCGGTGCAGCGAGGCGACGCGGCTCGGGGATCGCGTCGCCGCAGTCCGCGCAGTGGCTCAGGCTCGGACGAGCGGCACGCTCACGATGGGCTGTCAGTGCCACCTCGCGATGGCGAGCCTCCAGCGCCTGCGCCTGGTCGAACTGGTCCATCAGGCGCCCACCCCCTGAATGGCCAGCGACCGTACCTGTTCCAGGGCGACGCGCGCCGCCAGTGCGCAGGCTGCGTCACCGCCGAATCGCGGAATGTCGTCGAGCAGCTCATCCAGCCGAGCGGCGGCGATTTTGATTTCGTCGATCACGGCACGCGTGGCGGCCGTTTGTTGCGGTTGCTCATTCATGGGTATCACCCTGGGAAACGGGGAAGAGTCGCGCGACAGCCGTCAGCTGGACATCCAGTTGCTGGCACCACTGGCCGTAGTCAGCGGCGTGCGCGATGAGGTCACCGGGCGATAACCCGGCGTCGGGGCCGGTGGCCGAGCCGGCTTGTGCAGTATGTCCGGCGTCGGTTGCGGGCAGATCCGGATCACGCTCGGGGTAGCCGAGGGCGGCGCGGTAGACGCGCAGGCTGTCAGGGCCAAGGCCAGTAAAGCGGTCGCCATCAGAGCGGGTCGCATTGTCGATTCTCCGGGTGAGTTGAGACCGGGCATTGGCCAGTTCGGCGCGGGCCTCGATCAGCGCATAGCCGACCTGGTGCGCCTGGTCGTTCAGACGCTGTTGCTCGGTCAGGGCGGCACCGAGTTCGGTGGCACGGGCATCGGCCACCGCCTGGCGTTCGCGGTCGTAGTGGGCGGTCTGCTCGGCGAGCTGTGCGGTGTAGTTTTTGGCGGTCTGGCTGCTGCCGAGGCGGTAACCGAGCGTGCCAGCCAGTGCCAGCGGCACCACGATGGCCAGGACGCGGCCGGCGGTGGCCAGGGTGGTTGTGCTCAGGAATTGGCTAATCATTTTTTGCATCCCGTTTGACACGCCAGGCGGCAATCAGCCGCAGCGCGGCGGCATAGCCGCCGACCAGGCCGAGGTAGATCAGCCAGGTTTCCGACGTCAGCGTGTCGTGGATGCCCTGATAGATGAACATGCCGGTCGACGAGGCGCTGGCGATGTTCGCCCACAGTTTGGTGTGGCTCAGGCGGCCGCTGTCGGCGTGGGTGAGCAGCTCGGACCAGCGCATCACGCCCCGCCCTTCGCCAGTTCAAAGTGCGGGAACTCGCGGAAGCGGGCGGTCGGCCTGCCGTACCAGTTCAGGCCCAGTTGCTCGCCGATGCGGCCCATCTGCTGCCAGTGCGGATGCGCGGCATCCCACATTGCCTTGCCGTTGATCAGCGGCACCACGTCGAAGGCACGGGCGGCCGGCTTGCCACCCAGGGTGAAGTTGTGTGCGGACTGGCCGGCACGGGCGTTGGTCACGCGCGGACCGGGCCGGGTGCGGCCCTGCGCGTACAGCGCGTCCTGCTCGGCGCCATCTCGGTACGTGCAGGTAATCAGCGGGTCCATGCCGGCCGCACGGCACTGGCGCAGAAAGGCGGTGCACAACGGCTGCAGGTCGGGATGAAGGTCTTCGATTCGGCGGCTTGCCATGATGAAATTCGCAGGAAACGGAACGGCACCAGCATAAAAAAACGCCCCGGGCGGGGCGTGGTGACAGGCTTCAGTAAGCCGGGTGCCGGCAGGCTAGAACAGGGCCGGCTGGGTGCTGTCGGCAAGCTGGTCGGCTTTCTTCAGGACCAGCCATACGTTGCGCTCGGTCATCTGGTACTTGCGTGCCAGCTGGTTGGCGGCAAACAGGGCGGCATGTTCCCGCGTCATCGCGTCGAACTCGGCGCGGATCATGCGGTCGCGCACTTCGCGCATGGCTGCCGCACAGCGCGGAATCGCCAGCACCTCGCCGCCAAAATGGCGGGTCAGGATGTCGGCCGCCTCGACGCCGACCACTTCGGCCAGCGCGTCGTAGCGGATCTGTCCGTCGCGGCGCTTGTTCTTGCTGACCGGGAAGGTGGTCCCGCCCCAGGCCTCGATCAGGCTCAGCGTGCGCGGCAGGCCGATCAGGGTGGCGATCAGCCGGGCCATTTCCGGCAACAGGTATTCGACTTGTTCCAGTTTCATGCCGGTTGCCTCCCGGGCCGACAGGTGACGGCCACCGATGCCGGATGACGTGTCATGTGCTTTCCTTTTGATATGGGCAGTGGGAAACCGGCCGGGCATGACCGGTTTCATTGTCCTGCGCAGCTTAGGCGGTCACGCCGGCGCTAACCCGGTGGGTGATTTCATCGCCTTCGCCGATGGTGACCCTGTCACGCGCCGGCGATGTCGAGCGGGATCGGCCGGTACTGGTCGCTGTCGCCGATGCGTTCGTACACGCGGATATAGCTGCGCGAGCACTGCACCCGTACCGAGTCGTTCAGCGCGTCCATCGCGCGCTGCCACTTGGTGTCGTGGATATCGAGCCGGCGCAGGCTGAGAATGCGGCCGGTACTGATCTTGCCTTCCTTGTCGACATTGAATGCGTCGTTGATCAGCGCGCGGATTTCGCTGCGCGCACCGGCAGTCCATTCGTGGACGCACTCGTCGATCAGCGCCTTGGCGGCCTGCAGTCCCTCGTCGAAGGTCAGCGTGTCCTGGACGGCACGCTGGACCTTGTAGCGGCCGTCGAAGCCGACCAGCGACACATTGCCCTTGGCACCGCCGACGCGGGCGTCGTAGCGCTCGGCCGACAGCTCGATAAAGGCGCCGATGTCGGCGAACACGCCAGCCTTGAATGCAGCCAGGGCCTGGCTGAGGGTGCGGGCCCGCTCGACGATGTCGTCGACCAGTTCATCGCGGGCCAGGTCGATCGGCTTGATGGCTTCCAGCGGGATCAGGCGGCCTTTGGCGTCCTGCTTGTAGCCGTGCGGAATGGCATTCATGGTTTGCTCCGTTGTCGGTTCGTTGTCGATTCGTCGGGGGTGGGCGTTTCCAGCCAGGTCACCCGGCAGCCGTCGATATGGATGCTGAACAGCTCGCCGATGCCAGTACGGCGGCGGGTCACGCAGCTGGCCTGCCGGCGCAGCCGCCGGCCGTCGACGGCGGCGACAACCAGGGTCAGTTCGTCATCGAGGCCGGTGGCCAGCACCGGCACGCCGAGGGTGCGCAGGTGGCGCAGTACCCGGTTCTGCAGGCCCAGCCGTGCAGTCACGCCAGCGTCGAGGATGCGGTTCGGGGTGCTCATCCGGCCTCCCCCCGCCCGCGCCGGCGTGGTGCGTCACCGGTGTACAGCGGCCGTTCGCCCCATTGCGCGCGGTCGACTTCGTCCCAGCCCTCGACCAGCGCCGTGTCGTACACATTGACCAGGTTGACCGACACCCGCCGCACCGAGCCGT
Organism: Microvirgula aerodenitrificans DSM 15089; assembly: GCF_000620105.1. Lineage (NCBI taxonomy): Bacteria > Pseudomonadati > Pseudomonadota > Betaproteobacteria > Neisseriales > Aquaspirillaceae > Microvirgula > Microvirgula aerodenitrificans. Next base: position 282,334 of record NZ_JHVK01000003.1, read on the forward strand.
GCGCCAGGGCGACCAGCTGCGCCAGCAGGTCATCGGCGACGCGGATGTCCGGGCAGTAGCTGTCGGCCAGCCGGCGCGCATCGTCATGGCTGACCGGAGCGGCCGGCAGCCAGCGCAGCACCCGGCCATGGAAGCGCTCGTGACGCTTCAGCTTGTGCGGCAGCCGTTCCTCGCCGACCAGCAGCAGGCTGGACTGGCTGCCTTCGTAGATGTCGCGCACCAGCTCGATCATCACGTCGCGGGTCGCCGCATAGTCGAACTCGTCCAGCACCAGCGGGCGGCGGCTGGCGACCAGCTGCTCGCAGATCTGGTCCAGCAGCTGGGTGGTGCGGCCGACCGGGCGGATGCCCATTTCCTGCAGGATTTTTTCCAGCAGATCCTTGCGTGCCCAGCTGGAACGCAGTTGCACGTAATAGGCACGGGTGCGGTTGGCCACCGCCAGCGTGGCCGTGGTCTTGCCCCAGCCGGACGGGCCGTAATAGACCGCCAGCCCGGGCAGGCCGTCCTGACGGTGCAGCAGTTTTTCCATGACCACCGCGACCAGGTCGAGGCTGGAAATGGCGGCGATGCGGTTCGGTGCGCAGGGATTCATCGGCGCGGTCCTTTCTTGTTCGGTGTACCGGGGGCCGGCTACGCGGTGGCGTCGCTGTGACCGGTCTGCTTCATCACGTTGAATTCATGGCTGCGGGCATAGCTGGCCAGCCACCTGGCCTCCCGCGCCGTCAGCGGCGTACCGTCAGCGGTGCGGGCCTCCAGCATCAGCCAGGCGCGATAGCGCAGGGCCGGTGTCGGCGGCACGCTGAAGTCGTCGCCGGCCGGCGCGGGGGCAAGCCGGCGCGGCGCGGCTTCGGCAGCGGGCACGTCAATGGCATCGAGCCGCTCGAAGGCGCCGGCGATGTCGCGTCCGGCCAGCCCGGGCAGTACCGGTGCCGTGACCGGTGCCAGTGCCGCCCTGCCGTCACGCTCGGCCTCGACCGCATCACGCCGCTCGTCGAGCCGGCGCAGGGCGGCCTCGGCACGTGCCGCACGCTTCTGCTCGATCACCGGCCGGGCGAAGTACGCGGTCCGGTTGGCATTCCAGTCGGCATGGCAGACAAAGCGGCCATCGGGCAGGTACACCCACACCCGCTCGGCTTCATGGATGTCGTAGGCGACCTGTACCGACTCGCCATGCAGCTCGGTCAGCGCGGTGCTGAAATAGACGTTGTTGAACAGCCGCACCTGGCCCCGGTCCACCGTCCGCTCCAGCCGCGGACGGAACAGGCGTTCCAGCGTGGCATCGTCCTCGCGCTGCGCCTGCCAGCCGCGCTGCTCGAAACCGGTCCAGACCGCATCCGGGCTGCGCTTTTTCAGACTGGCGTGCGGGCGGGCGTTGTACTCGGCGACCCGTTCGCCGGCGAAGGCCAGGAAATCGTCCCAGCCCATCATCGGCAGCCGGCCACCGTGGCGAACCGCGGCGCGGGTGATGCGGAACTGGCGCTGCCGCGCCTGCCGGTCCATGTCGGCGCCGATATAGCTCGGCAGTTGTTTGGCCGCGCTGACCCACAGCGTCTGGTGCAGCCGTTCGATCACGCCGCGGGCCTGCGAGTTGTAGGCGACCGAGTGGCTCATGCTGATGCCGAGCCGGCCCATCAGGCCGGTGCCCTCGTCCTTCATCAGCGCGTTGACGTAGCCGGAGCCGTTGTCGACGTAGAAGATCGCCGGCGTGCCGGCCTGGCCGACCGCCATCCGCAACGCGTCCAGCACGGCCAGCCCCGACTCGGCCAGGTCGATCGACCAGCCGACCACCCGCCGGGTGGCGATGTCGATAATGCTGGTGATTTCCGGCCGGAACGGTCGCCCGGTCAACGGATGCTGGACCTCGGCATCGAAGCAGTGACCGTCGGCACTCCACACGTCGTTCGGCAGCAAATCGGCAAAGTCACGACGGACGAACGGCTGCAGGCGCTTGAGTTCACGCGCTTCAAGCCGGCCGGCTTCGCGGCTGACCGTGCCCAGCTTTCTCAGAAAACGGCGTATCACATGGATGCTCGGCAGTTCGCGTTCCGGGTCCTGTGCCAGCTGCCCGGCGACGAACAGCCGGTAGGCGAGTTCGACCGACGGTTTCTGCGGCTGTTGCCAGTGACCGAGGAAATCCCGCGCCCACCACGGCAGCGACAGGTCGGTCTGGCGCACCTTCGGCGCCAGCTGGCAGGCTTCGCGGCGGGCAAACCAGCGCTTCAGCGTGCGGATGCCGGGCAGCCCGTCGCCATGGCGACGACCGCGTTCGTCGCAGGCCCGCTTCAGCATCGCCACGGTCAGTGCGTCGGCCTGCCCGGTCTGCACGCTGGCCAGCAGGTGCTGCATGGCGCGCTCCTTGCTGAGTCCGCAACTGCCCATCAGCCGCTCGATGGCCGTCAATACGCCCATGCGCGCGGCTTCCACGCCCTGCTGGCGGCCGGTCAGCGAAACCGGTTCGCGCAGCGCCGGTTCCTGCCATGCCGGCGCCGGTGCCACGACCGGCCCCGTCGCCAGCAACTGGCGGGCAACCCGGGCCCGCAGGCAGTCACGCGCCCCGATCGGCAAGGCATCCAGCGCATATTCCCGTCCGCCGCCGCGGCCGGCGCGCTTGCGCGATGCCCAGCCTTCCCGCTTGGCGAGCAGCTAGTTGCCGCGCTCGGTTGCCGGCAGTCCCGGCAGTTTCAGTGCCGCCAGTTCCGCCGCGCTGTAATGGGTCTTGATGCTGACCGGCGACGGGGGGGCGGGCGACTTCAGGCACGCTGGCATGGCAGCGGCTCCTTGCCCGGGAATGCAATCGGGGTTGTTTTCGGACTTTTCGGTCTGCAAACGTCATCAACCGTGGTCGAAAGCCCACTTTCGGGTGCGCCAAGTTGATGAGTTTCCTCAGTTCTCTCAGAAATGCGTGACAAAACTGGCTTAAAATGTCGCCGTTTGTATCGGCTTGGCCAGATCGATTCCGGCGCAACCCCGATCGCGGTCGCAATGATGCGTTCTGCCTTCGGCCACGGGCGATCCAGCGCTGCTTTCAGTGTTCCCGCACTCAATGCGCTCTGCCGGGACAACTCCCGCAATGACCAGCCCTCCTTGTGCAGGGCTGCGACGATGTCCGCCCGATGCCAGTCGTGGGCGGGCTTTTTTGGCGGGTGTGATGCACTCATGGATGACTCCTTTCGGGTGAGTTCATGAGCGCATGCTAACCCCAGAAGAAACACACAACAACCGCTTTTGAGATATTTCTGTCTTTTTTCGGGGTCGTTTGCAACACTAATCGAGGTTTAAATGGCGAATACTTATTCGAATCAGGCGGTTGACGCAAACCCCGAACGGGGTGTCGTCGCCAAAGAGTCGATTCTGGGTTCCTACGGCAAACCCCGAATGGAGTTCCCTGTTTTGGGCGACCGTATCCGTGTCGTGCGCGATCAGGTCGCACACATGTCCCGCGACGATTTCGCGCAACAATTGCAGATGACGCGCAGTTCGCTGCAGCTGTATGAGGATGGCAAGCGCGAGCCGAAGCCGTCGCTGCTGCGGGCGATGGCCGCGCAGTTCAATGTCGATCCGGGCTGGCTGCTGACCGGTGAAGGCGCGATGCTGCGCGGGGCGCCCCTGCCCGAGGCCGAGCAGTGTCTGTGCCTGGACACGCTGGGCAGTCCGGTCGATCTGGACGAGTTCGTGTTCGTCCCCCGCTACAATCTGCAGGCATCGGCCGGGCACGGTGCGGCGAGCGACGGCGAGAAGCCGGTGTTCACCATGGCGTTCCGCCGCTACTGGATCGTCAACTACCTGCATGCGGACCCGCACGACCTGTCGGTCATCTCGGTCAAGGGGGATTCGATGGAGGGGGTACTGAATGACAAGGACGTCATTCTGATCAACCGCAGCGATACCTCTGCAACCAGCGGCCTGTTCGTGCTGCGCATCGACGGGGATCTGGTGGTGAAGCGCGTGCAGCGGCTACCCGGTGGCACACTGGAAATCTCCAGCGCCAACGAGGCCTACAAGCCGTTTTCGGTCGACAGCCACAACCCGCCGGACGATTTCTCCATCATCGGCCGCGTGGTCTGGTTCGGACGCCAGATCGCCTGAACGATGCGGGCGGTGTCACACAGCGCGTCAAAACCGCGCCGGCACCGCCCCGCCCGCGCCAGACACCGCCCGCCCCCGATCCGCCGCAACCCGCGCCACGACAGGCCCGGACAGATCCGGGCGCTATGGACGGGGAGTGACAGACAGGTGAGCAGCCCACATCAGGCGAAACGCATCGACAGGTCGATGGCCTGTACGTCCTTGGTCAGCTTGCCGATGGAGATCCGGTCGACGCCGGTTTCGGCGATGGCGCGCAGCGTGTCGGCGTTGACATTGCCGCTGGCTTCGAGCCGGGCACGGCCTGCGGTCAGTGCCACGGCGGCACGCAGACCGTCGGTATCGAAGTTGTCGAGCAGCACCAGGGTTGCCCCGGCTTCGAGTGCCTGCTCGAGCTCACCCAGCGTTTCCACCTCGATCTGCACCGGCACCGTGGCCGGCACCGTGGCGGCTGCCAGTGCCAGTGCCTCGCGGATGCCGCCGGCAGCGGCAATGTGGTTTTCCTTGATCAGCACACCGTCGTACAGGCCGATGCGCTGATTTTCGCCCCCACCGACGCAAACGGCGTACTTCTGCGCCAGGCGCAGGCCCGGCAGGGTCTTGCGCGTGTCGTAGACCCGGGCCCGGGTGCCGGCAACCAGGTCGGCATGCCGGCGGGTCGCGGTCGCGGTCGCCGACAGCAACTGCAGGAAGTTCAGTGCACAGCGCTCTCCGCTGAGCAGGCCACGGGCCGGCCCGTCCAGCTCGCACAGCACCGTGCCGGATTCGACGCGGTCGCCATCGGCAACCCGCCACACGATGTGCACGGCCGGCTCGACCTGGCGGAAGCACTCGGTGAACCAGGCGATGCCGGCGATAACGGCCGGTTCCCGGGCCAGTACCGTGGCATGGCCCTGCGCGTCGGCGGCAACCAGACTGGCCGTCCAGTCACACGCGCCGATATCCTCGGCCAGCGCAGTGGCAACATCACGGGCAATCAGGTGGGCGGCAGGCAGGACGGGCATGGGAAGCGACTCCGGAAACAGGGCGGAAAGAGGCCGAGTCTAGCCGCGTCGGCGCCCCGCCGCCAGCATGCTACTCGTTCGGCGGGCGACGCAGCAGCGTCAGGGTCAGCGTGAGTTCGCCCTCGTCATCATCGCTGGAACGCACGCCCTGCAGGCTCAGCTCGGATGGCAGCAGCACGCTGATGCCATGGCCGACCCCGACCTTGCTCCACGTCCGCTCCAGCCGCTTGAACACCCGTTGCGCCGGCAGGCCGGCATCATGGTCGAGCGCAAAGCCATAGGACTCGGCCGCATTGTCCAGTGCCTGACTGACGTGCTCGCGCGGCACGAATTTCTCGGCCATGGCCGCCACCTGACGCGGCGACACATCGGTTTCCTCACGGCACAGCGTCAGCACCTCGTCCTTGAAGCGCGCCTGTGCGGACGGGTCGTCAATGTCATCTGACAGCTGGTCAAGCACTTCCACCATCATCTTGCTGCTGGAGCCGGTATCCGGCACGCGCAGCGCCTTGAGGAAATCGTCGAGCCAGAACTTGGTCTGGTTGCCAAGCCGGTCGACGGCATAGACCGTCGGCCCGTTTTCCAGAATCAGCGCCCCCTTGTCGATCAGACGCGGGTTGATCCCCGACGCATGCGACACATCGAACACATTGGCCGACTCGATCACGGTCAGAAAATCGTCACGGACCTCGGACTTGAACACGCCCAGACCACGCTGGGTGCCTTCGCCATAAGGCAGGCCGTTGAACAGGATGACCAGCAGATCCCCCTCGCGAATGTTCGGATGCTGCGAATGCGCCTGCAGATGCCTGGCGATCCGCTGTGACACGGCCAGGAAATCCAGCTCGCCACGGAAGAACTGACGGGTGAAATGATAGAGCTCGTTCTGGTTCAGATCGGACTCGTGAAAAAACTGGTACTTGCGCTTGTCGGAGACGATCCCCTTCAGGTAGCCCGCCAGAATCAGGTCCGACACCGCCTCGTCAACCTCGGTGGCCCGATCGGACAGCTGCAGGCGCTCTCCGCGGGACAGGTTGCCGACACGATGCACTGCCAATCGCTCTACGCTGGGTTCGTCCATGTTGCTGTACTTCCTTGGTGTGATCGTTGCAAGGCGCAATTATTCCCAGCACGAGGCCACTTGACAACACGACCGTGCCCACAGGAGCCGGGCACCACCACGCGGGGAAGGAAAAGTGATGGCGCCGGCCGGATATTGGCACCGGTTTTTTTTGAATTCTGTTTTCGCGTGAAATTCAAATAGCGGTTATCCATTAGCCTCATGACATAAAATCTCAAGCGAATCAAGATTACCGCCCACGGCAAACAGAAACGCATGCATAATTTGCCAGGATTGCAAAACCCGTTCCAGCCGTGGATGATCAATCAATCGCGTCGCTGCACAGCCCGTCGCACCATGCCAAAGATTCTTCCTGAAATACCCGCCCCCGCGAAAGCAGCGGGAATACATGACTGCATCAGTGAACCACACCGCCAAAATATGCAGCCATCCAGATTGATTCGTACCGCCATCCTGCTGATGGCACTCCTTGTCCCCGGCCTGGGCCAGAGCCGGGAGGCATCGCCGCAAGCGGCGCATGCCGATGCCTCCCCGGCCCGGGCCACCGTCGCGCTCAATCAGGCCGATCAGGCCTGGCTGAGCAGCCACGGCCAGAAAATCGTGGCCGGGCTGGTGCCCAACGACCTGCCCCCCTTTGATCTGGTCGACTTTGAAGGCAGATACCGGGGCATCAGCGTCGACTACCTCGAAGCAGTCGGGCGCGAACTGGGAGTGAATATAGAATGGCGGCCATATCCATCCCGGACACAAATGAAAGCCGCGCTGCGCAATGGCGAAATCGATGTCGTGACCACCGCACACATGCGCCAGGAAAACCAAGACATTCTTTATTCACACAATTACATTCCCAACAAGCTGGCTATCGTCGAGCGATCCCCGGCACTTGCCCGGCATGATGAAAACACCGCCCCCACACTCGCTTTCGTCCGTGAGCACATACAGCCCGGCCAGTTGAAAAAATACTATCCCGACTGGCGTCATCAGCCCTACCGGGGAATTATCGAGGCATTGCAGGCCGTTTCCTTCGGCGACGCCGATGCCTATATCGGCAACATGACGGTCTCCAACTACGATATTGACCAGCTGCAATTGCTGAACCTGAAAATTACCAATTTCGCCGCTTTCGACGAGGATGGTTTTTCCTTTGCCGTCAGCAACCGCCAGCCCGTACTGCTGGACATGGTCAACAAGGCGCTCATGGCCCTGCCCTCCACATTCCAGGTGGAAGCACGCGCACGCTGGGAGACGTTCGCCAACCACATGCAGCCGATCACGAAGGTACAGCTGTCGGCCGCGGAGAAGAACTGGATCAGCCTGCACCCGGTCGTCAGCTACGCCGGCATCAGTGACATGCCACCCTTCATCTTCCGCGGAAGGGATGGCCAGCCAGCCGGCCTGTCGGTCGACGTGATGAACCTGATCGGCGAACGCACCGGTCTGAAATTCACCGGCACGCTGTACGATACCCAGGCCAGGGCGCGGGAAGCGCTGGCACAGGGCAAGGCCCAGTTGCTGTCCTCGATGTACGAGATGCCACCGGACAAGCACCTGCCACTGCGCTCGCTTCCCTACCTGAGCGACCTGATGGTCATCGTTACACGCAAGGGCGAAGCGCACCTGCGCAATATCGGCGCCCTGACCGGCAAGACCGTTGCCGTGATGACGATGAATCCGCTCCACGACACGCTGCGCCGACAATACCGGGGCGTCACCGTCCACCCGGCCAGTTCGGCCAGGGAAGCACTGGAGCAACTGGCCAACGGCAAGGTGGATGCTGCCATCGTCAGCATCTCCATCGCCAATTACCGTCTCAACCAGTTCCATCACAACCGCCTGGTCATCAGCGGCACCGCCGGCGATCTGCCGCGACCGATCAGCCTCGGCATTGCCCCCCACCACCCGGAGCTGCTGGATATCGTCAACAAGGCCATCATCAGCCTGTCGCCCAGCGAGCTTGAGTCGCTGCGGCATCGCTGGCTGACCAGCCGCCCGCATCCGGAATCGAGCTGGGACCGCTACAGCGACCTGCTGTTCTATGCGGCGGCGGTCGTCGTTGCCGCCCTGCTGATGATCCTGCTGTGGAGCCACTCCCTGAAACGGGAGGTCCGCCGCCGGAAAAGCGCGGAGCGCACATTGCGCGACCAGCTCGCCTTCCAGTCCACCCTGCTCGACAGCATCCCGCAGCCGGTGGTCGTCCGCGACCTGGAAGGCAAGCTGCTGAGCTGCAACCGCTCGTACCTGTCGTTCAACAAGCGCCCCGGCTCGGCGCTGGTCGGCCGCCGCCTCGATGAAGTGCCCGACCTGACCATCGACGATGCCTCGGTACGCCTCATCATGGCGCTGTACCGCCAGTCGCTGGAAGAAGACCGTCCCATTTTCCGGGACGTGCAGGTCACCCGGTTTGGCCAGCAGATCGACCTGCTGTTCTGGACGACCCCGTTCTATGCTGCCGACGGCCGTCAGCGCGGGCAGCTGGGCGGCTGGCTCGACATTACCGAACGGGCCCGGCTGGCAAAGGAACTGAAGGTCGCCAAGGATGCGGCGGAAAGTGCGGACCGGGCCAAATCCACCTTCCTGTCGACCATGAGCCACGAGATCCGCACACCGATGAACGCCATCATCGGCCTGCTTGACCTTGCGCTGCGCCAGCCGCCACCACCGGACAAGCTGCGCGAGACGCTGGATACCGCCTGCCATGCCGCCCGACAGCTGATGGCACTGCTGGACGATATCCTCGATGTTTCGAAGATACAGGCCGGCAAGCTGGATCTGGCTCCACGCCCGGTCGAGCTCGGCACGCTGGTTGACAGCACGGCCCGGGTCTTTCACGGACTGGCGCGCCAGAAGGGGCTGGCGTTCGACATCGATGCGGATCCGACGCTGGCCTGCTGGGTCATGGCCGATCCGGTACGGCTGCGTCAGATCATCACCAACCTGATGTCCAATGCGATCAAGTTCACCCATTCCGGCGGCATCAGGCTTTCCAGCAGCCTCCAGCCGCAGGGATCGGGCCAGGTACAGCTGAGCGTCAGTGTCATCGACAGCGGCGTCGGCATCGATGCGGCCGAGCAGGCCGGTCTGTTCCAGCCCTTCGTCCAGTTGCCGAGCCGCGCCCATTGTGGCGGCACCGGACTGGGTCTGGCGATCTGCAAGCAGCTGATCGATCTGATGGGGGGCGAGATCAGCATGGCAAGCACGCCGGGCAAGGGCACCACCGTGTCGTTCCAGGTCAGGCTCGATATCGCGCCACGACCGGCAGTCCAGGCCGAGCGCCCGGACCAGAATGACGGCCAGATGGTGGAAGGGCGGTTTTCCGGCCTGCGCGTCCTGATCGTTGACGATCACCCGGCAAACCGTATCGTGCTCCGCAACCAGCTGGAGTATCTGGGGTGCCGGGTCGTCGAGGCCATCGATGGTCAGGACGGGCTGGACAGGTGGCGCGCCGACGAATTCGACCTGCTGATAACCGACAGCTACATGCCCCGCCTGAGCGGCGAGGCCCTGACCCGCACCATCCGGGCCGACGAAGCACGCCAGGGGCGCGCAGCCATGATCATTATCGGCCTGACGGCCAACACCCAGCCCGAGAGTCTGCGCGATGCGACGGATGCCGGCATGACCATCTGCCTGTCAAAACCGGTCGACATCGACATGCTGGTGGACATCATTTCGGAGCAGTTGCCTGCCCACCCAGCGCATCCTTCGGCCGACGCCGTCTCGCTGGACCGGCTCGACGAGACCTTCCATGGCAACCGGCATGCCGAACGGACCTTTCTGGCCCAGTGGCGCGACAGCAACGATGCCGACCTGGCCCGCATCGGGCAGGCATGGCGGCAACAGGATTTCCGCGCGCTCGGCGAGCTGGGCCATCGACTGAAGGGCCCTGCCCGGCTGATCGACTATCCGGCTTTCATCGATGCCTGCGAAGCGGTCGAACAGGCGAGCGCGTCCGGCTCACACCCGGCGATGACCGAAGGGGTTGCCCGACTGCAGCAGGTCGTGCTCACCCTGAACGCAAAAATCCTGGAGCGGCTCTCGGTGCTGGACCGGGCGGAGGGCTGATGCCCTGCCGCCCATTGCGCAACGGGCGGCAATGGCGTAAAGAAAACCATCACCACCCACGTCCGCACCATGTCCGACTCCCTCTCCGTTGCCGCCCGCCTGCTCTCCGACCGCCGCCGCAGCGGCCAGCCCGGTCCCCGGTTGCCCCCGGACTGCCGCCCGGCCGATGCCGACAGCGCCCTGGAGATCCAGGAAGCGGTCATCGCCCGGCTCGGCGAGCGCATTGGTGGCTGGAAATGCGGTCTGCCTGGCACCGAACAGCCGATTGCCGCCCCCATCCATGCCGGCGACTGCCACGCAGACAGCCCGGTCCCGGTCCGTGGCAACAGCGTGCAGGTCGAACCCGAACTCGCCTTTGTCCTGGCCCATGATCTGCCGGCGCGCTCCGTTCCCTACCGGGAAGCGGAAGTGGATGCCGCCATCGGCAGTATCCACCTGGCGCTGGAACGGGTCGGCAGCCGTTACCTGCCGGCGGAAGACACGACGTTCCCGGAACGGCTGGCTGACGGTCTGAGCAATGAAGGCCTGGTTATCGGTCCCGCCGTCGGAATGACCCTGGCCCGTCGTGCCGCGACCTTTCCGCTGCAGGTCGCCTGGGGCGGAAAACCACGGCTGGCACTCGACGCCCGTCATCCCGCGGGCCTGCCACAGGCGCCGCTTTACTGGCTGGTCGAGTTCCTGCGCAGCCGCGGCCGGACGGTCCGGGCCGGTCAGCCCGTCATCACCGGTTCCTATGCCGGTGTGGTGACGCTGCCGGTCGCGGAGACCCTCACCCTCCGCTTTGGCGAGCTGGGGGTGCTGACCGTCCGTTTCGAATCCGCTCAGTAGCGCGTGCCGCGCGCCATTTCGACAAAGAACCCGGCGCCGTAGCCCAGCGCCTGGTCATTGAAGTCGTAATGCGGATTGTGCAACGGCGCGACATGGGCGTCCCCGTCGACCCCGAGCCACATATAGGCGCCAGGGCGCCGCTGCAGCATCAGCGAGAAATCCTCGGAGGCCATCGACGGCACGCAGTCGAACTCGACCGCCCCGTCTCCCACCACCCGGCGTGCGGCAGCAATGGCCAGATCGGTCTCCCGCGAGGTGTTGACCGTCGGCGGATAGCCATCGATATGACGCACATCCGCCGTGGCGCCGAAAGCGGCGGCAGTATTGCCGGCAATTTCGCGAATCCGCCGTTTCGCCAGCTGGCGGTCCACTTCACGCATGGCGCGGACGGTGCCGCGAATGACGGTGCTGGCCGGGATCACATTCCACGCATCGCCACCGTGCAACTGGGTCACGGTCACCACCAGCGCCTCATGCGGATCGATGCTGCGGCTGACGATGCTCTGCAGGCTGGTCACGATCGTCGCTGCACACAGCAGGCTGTCTACGCCCTTGTGCGGCTGCGCGGCATGGGCCCCCGTGCCGCTGACGATGATCTCGAACGTATCCAGTGACGCCATCATCGGCCCGGGATTGATGGCGAAATGACCAAGCTTCAGCCCGGGCCAGTTATGCAGTGCATAGACGGCATCGCATGGAAAACGGTCGAACAGCCCGGCCCGGATCATCTCTCCCGCGCCGCCGGCCATTTCCTCCGCCGGCTGGAAAATGAAATGCAGCGTACCGCAGAAATCACGATGTCGGGCCAGATGCGCCGCCGCCCCCAGCAGCATGGCGGTATGGCCGTCATGCCCGCAGGCATGCATGCATCCCGGATGGGCAGAACGGTAATCGAAGGTATTTTCTTCACTGATCGGCAGCGCATCCATGTCGGCACGCAGCCCGATCGACGGGCCGGCACCATTGCGCAGGGTACCCACCACGCCGGTCCCGGCGATATTGCGCTCGACATCGAGCCCGAATTCAACCAGCTTTTCCGCAACCAGGCCCGCCGTGCGGTATTCGTCAAAAGCCAGTTCAGGATGGCGGTGGATCAGGCGCCGCCAGGTTTTCATCTGTTCAAGCAGATCTGCGTCGAGGGTCATGCGTGCCTTCGCCAGGAAACCGGTAGTACATATCAGTGTGGACAAGCCGCATTGCCAGTGTCAATCCGGACCCGCCCCCCACTTGTCCTGATACAAATCCGCTAGCCGATCAGGCGCGCCGACAGGGTAAGGGTCGCATTCAGCAGTTTAGAGACCGGACAACCGGCTTTCGCGGCATTGGCCGCGCGGTCAAAAGCCTCCGGGTCCCCGCCGGGGATACGGGCCACCACGTCCAGGTGCACGGCCGTGATGGTGAAACCGCCGTTCCCTTTCTCCAGCGTCACCGCTGCCCTGGTCTCGATGCTGTCCGCCACCATGCCGGCATCGCCCAGTTGCAGCGACAGCGCCATCGAGAAGCAGCCGGCATGGGCAGCACCGATCAGTTCTTCGGGATTGGTGCCGGGCCCGCCTTCGAAGCGGCTTTTGAATCCGTAGGGCGTCTCCTGCAAAACGCCGCTCTGGGTCGAGATCGTACCCGCGCCATCCTTGATGCTGCCATGCCATTTTGCCGATGCCGTCTTCTGCATGAGAGCGCTCCTGAAGGGGGAATGGAAGGCGCGGCAGGAATGCCGCGCACTCTCGTTGTAGGCGACAAGACGACGATAGACCAGCGGCAGTGTCAGCGACCGGTCACGGCACAGGCAAGAATGCGCAGCATGGCGGCGGTGGCACCCCAGACAAAGTGGTCGCCGTGGCTCAGCGACAGGTAGTGGCGCAGACGGCCGTCGCGCTCGATGGTATGCCTTTCGTACTGGCGTACATCCAGCACCCTGTCCAGCGGCAGCTCGAAGATCTCCGCCACCTCGCCCGGCTGCGGCACCAGCCCGGCCGGCGGCAGCAGCAGGCCGACCACCGGCGTGACGGAGAAGCCGGTAATGGTCACATACGGAGGCAGCTCGCCGACCAGTCGCACCAGGTGCGGCGCCAGCGCAATTTCTTCCTGCGCCTCGCGCAGTGCGCAGGCGACGGCATCGACATCACCGGGCTCGCGTTTGCCGCCCGGGAAGCTGATCTGCCCGGCATGGTGGCGCAGCCCCTCGGTACGCCGCGTCAGCAGCACACCCGGCCCGTCCGGACGCCAGACCAGCGGCACCAGCACCGCAGCAGGCCGTGCGTCGGCATCGTGGTGACGATCGGGGATATCGCCGGCCTGCTGGCCTGGATCGAAGCGGGCAAGACAGTCGGACAGCCAGCGCGCGGCGTCCGGCAGCGCGGGAGGCAGAATCAGGGAGGGAGGCATCGTCACGGGATTGTCGGTCTCGAATCGGGGACCTGCGCATGCCGGCGCAAAAAACGCCGGGCGACAGGCACCCGGCGTTTTTATCACATCCGCAACCGTTCCACGCGTTCAGCGACGCATCGAGTCGAAGAACTGCTGGTTGGTCTTGGTGCTCTTGAGCTTGTCGAGCATGAACTCCATCGCCTCGATGTCGTCCATCGGGTACAGCAGCTTGCGCAGCACCCACAGGCGCTGGAGCTGGTCCTGCGGCAGCAGCAATTCCTCGCGGCGGGTGCCGGAGCGATTGATGTTGATCGCCGGGAAGATCCGCTTTTCCGCCATGCGGCGGTCCAGGTGGATTTCCGAGTTGCCGGTGCCCTTGAATTCTTCGTAGATCACATCGTCCATGCGGCTGCCGGTATCGATCAGCGTAGTGCCGATGATGGTCAGCGAACCGCCCTCTTCGATGTTGCGCGCCGCACCGAGAATACGCTTCGGGCGTTGCAGCGCATTGGCGTCCACACCACCGGTCAGCACTTTGCCGGAACTCGGCACGACGGTGTTGTAGGCACGGGCCAGACGGGTGATCGAGTCGAGCAGGATCACAACGTCCTTCTTGTGCTCGACCAGGCGCTTGGCCTTCTCGATAACCATTTCGGCGACCTGGACGTGGCGGGTGGCCGGTTCGTCGAAGGTCGACGCCACCACTTCACCCTTGACCGTCCGGGTCATTTCCGTCACTTCTTCCGGCCGTTCGTCGATCAGCAGCACGATCAGGATCACGTCCGGATGGTTGGCGGCGATCGCATGGGCGATATGCTGCAGCATCACGGTCTTGCCGGACTTCGGCGGAGCAACCAGCAGGCTGCGCTGACCACGGCCGATCGGCGCGACCAGGTCGATGACGCGACCGGTGATGTTTTCTTCGCTCTTGATGTCGCGTTCCAGCGACATCCGCTCGGTCGGATGCAGCGGCGTCAGGTTTTCGAACAGGATCTTGTTCTTGGCCTTGTCCGGGGTCTCACCGTTGATGCGGTCGACCTTGACCAGCGCGAAATACCGCTCGCCTTCCTTCGGCATGCGGATTTCACCCTCAATGGTGTCACCGGTATGAAGGTTGAAGCGGCGGATCTGCGACGGGCTGATATAGATATCATCCGGGCCGGCCAGATACGAGGTATCCGGGGAGCGCAGAAAACCGAAGCCGTCGGGCAGGACTTCAAGCGTGCCATCGCCAAAAATGCTTTCGCCTTTCTTGGCCTGGTTTTTCAAAAGCGCAAAGATGAGATCCTGCTTGCGCAGGCGGTTCGCGCCTTCGATTTCGAGTGAAGCCGCCGTCTCGACGAGTTGGCTGACGTGCTGATGTTTAAGGTCGGAAAGATGCATAAAGGGTGAGTGCACGCGAGGAACGTGTGGGGGGTGACGCGGAAGGAGGAAGGGGAAACGGTACGGTTTCGGGCGGCCTGGACGCCGCCCGAGAGATTTCTTGACTCAGCTTAGACAGATTAGATGTTGCTGTCAACAAACGCGGTCAGCTGGCTCTTGGCCAGAGCGCCGACCTTGGTGGCAACCACATTGCCGTCCTTGAAAATCATCAGCGTCGGGATGCCGCGGATGCCGTACTTCGGCGGCGTGGTTTCGTTCTGGTCGATGTTCAGCTTGGTGATTTTCAGCTTGCCGTCGTATTCCTTGGCAATTTCATCGAGAATCGGCGCGATCATTTTGCAAGGGCCACACCATTCGGCCCAGTAGTCGACCAGTACCGGGCCTTGTGCCTTCAACACTTCTTCTTCAAAAGAGGCGTCGGTGACATGGACGATCAGTTCGCTGCTCATTGTGTTCTCCGTGTTGGTGCGCGTGGGCTGTATCGATTGATAGTAACAAGCGCATCCTGCGCCGACAAGGCACGCGACCGGGTGTCGTGCTGCATTGCACGGTCATGACACTAGCAAGCGGGTGCCGGCGCCACACCCAGCGCCGCCTGCAGCAATTCCCGGGTGTACGACGCCTGTGGTGCATCGAACACTTCCCGCGTCGGTCCGGCCTCGACCACCCGTCCGTTGCGCAGCACCACTACATCATGGGCAATGGCGCGGATCACCGCCAGATCGTGCGAAATGAACAGATACGCAAGACCGTATTTCTGCTGCAGCCGTTTCAGCAGCTCCAGCACCTGGCGCTGGATCGACACGTCCAGCGCGCTGGTCGGCTCGTCCAGCAGCAACAGCCGTGGCTCGAGCACCAGCGCCCGGGCAATGGCTATGCGCTGGCGCTGCCCACCGGAAAACGCATGCGGATAGCGATCACAGGCCTTCTCGTCCAGCCCGACTTCGCGCAGGATCTCCACCACCCGGGCCCGGCGTGCCGATGCCGACAGGTCGGTCCGGTGCAGCGCCAGTCCTTCACCGACGATCTCGCCAACGGTCAGCCGTGGCGACAGCGAGGAATACGGGTCCTGGAACACCATTTGCACGTCGCGCCGCAAGCTGCGCAGCGCACGCGGCGCCAGAGCCAATACCGACTGCCCGGCGAAGACCACGCGGCCGGTAGCCGGCAGCAGCCGCAGCAGCGCCAGCCCGAAGGTGGTCTTGCCGGAGCCGGACTCGCCAACCAGGCCCAGCGTGCGCCCCGGTGCAATGCAACAGGACACCCCGTCGACCGCCACCGTTTCCTCACGCCGGAACCAGCCGGCCTGACGGGAGAAAACGACCCGCACCGCCTCCGCGTCCAGCAGCGGGGGCTCGGTCGACGGCGCCTGCGGTGCCAGCGGCTCGGGGCGGCTGGCCAGCAGCGTCCGGGTGTACTCGTGCCGGGGCCGGGCAAAGACGTCCGCCACCGGCCCGCTCTCAACCAGCGCACCATGGCGCATCACGGCCACGCGATCGGCAAAGCGCTGCACCAGATTCAGATCATGGGTAATGAACAGGATCGCCATGCCGAACTCGCGCTGCAGCTCGTCGAGCAGCGACAGGATCTGCGCCTGCACGGTCACGTCCAGCGCCGTAGTCGGCTCGTCGGCAATCAGCAGTTGCGGACGACAGGCCAGCGCCATGGCAATCATCGCCCGCTGACGCTGACCGCCGGACAGCTCGAACGGATAGCGCCCGAGCTTTTTTTCCGGCTCGGGAATGCGCACCCGCCCCAGCAGCGCCAGCGCTTCCGCCCGCGCCTGCCGGCCGCTCAGTCCGCGGTGGACGGTCAGCGACTCGGCAATCTGGTTGCCGATGGGATACAGCGGGTTCAGCGCCGTCATCGGCTCCTGGAAGATCATGGCGATATCGTGCCCGCGCAGCCGGGCAATATCGCGCTCGGGCAACGTGGTCAGCTCCCGCCCCGCCCAGCGCACGCTGCCGGACAGGGTGGCTTCCGGATGCAGCCGCAGCAGTGCACTGGCAGCCTGGGTCTTGCCGGAGCCGGACTCGCCGACCAGGGCAAGTTTCTCGCCGGCACGGATGTCGAATGTCACTCCGTCGACCACAGCCTGCCCATCGTAGCGAACGGCAAGGTTTTCCACCTGCAGCAGCACCGTATCGCTCATCGTCCCTCCCGGCGCGGGTCGAAGGCTTCGCGCAGGCCTTCACCGATAAAGATCAGCAATGTCAGCGTGCCGGTCAGCACCAGAAAGGTCGACAGACCGATCCACCAGGCATCCAGGTTGTCCTTGCCCTGGGCCAGCAGTTCGCCAAGGCTGGCCGTGCTCGATGGCACCCCCAGGCCGAGAAAGTCGAGCGAGGTCAGCGCCAGAATGGCGCCGGACACGCGAAACGGCAGGAAGGTGATGACCGGCGTCATCGAATTCGGCAGCACGTGCCGCCACATGATCTGTGCGCTGCCGAGGCCGAGCGCGCGCGCCGCCAGCACATATTCCATCTGCCGGTTGCGCAGGAATTCGGCCCGCACATAGTCGGCCAGTCCCATCCAGCCGAACAGCGCCAGCAGGATCAGCAGCAGCGACAGGCTCGGCGTGAACAGCGACGCAAAAATGATCAGCAGGTACAGCTCGGGCAGCGAGCCCCATATCTCGATAAAGCGCTGCAGGAACAGATCGGTCTTGCCGCCGAAATAGCCCTGCACCGCACCGGCCAGCACACCGACCAGGCTGCCGACCACCGTCAGCGCCAGCGCGAACAGCACCGACAGCCGGAAGCCGTAGACCACCCGGGCCAGCACGTCGCGTCCCCGGTCATCGGTTCCCAGCCAGTTCTCGCGCGACGGCGCCGCCGGGTTCGGGTCGCGCGCATAGTAGTTGATGCTGTCGAAGCGGTACGGCACCGGCGGATACACGGCGAAATTGCCACCGCGCTTCAGCCTGTCGACGATGAACGGGTCGTGATAGTCGGGTGGCGTGACAAAGTCTCCGCCAAAAGCGGTTTCCGGATAGTCGACCAGCAGCGGAAAGTAGTACCGGCCGTCATAGCGCACCAGCAATGGCTTGTCATTGCACAGCACGTCGGCGAACAGGCTCAGCACGAACAGCAGCGTGAACAGGATCAGGCTCACATAACCGCGCCGGTGTGCGCGGAAACGGCGCCAGGCCCGGGCGCGGGGCGGCAGCGCGGCGGCTTCGGTCATGCCTGCGCTCCGCTTTCGACGGACATGATGCAGTTGCGACCGGCTTCCTTGGCCCGGTACAGCGCCGCGTCGGCGCGGGCCAGCAACTGCATCGGGCTGTCGGCCAGCTGATTGCCGCAGGTCGACACGCCGATGGATACGGTCAGCGGCACACGCCGCCCATCCGGCAGTACGACCGGCTCGCCGCCGATCTGGGTGCGGATGCGGTCGGCCACCAGCCGAGCCTGACCCAGCGCGGTCTGCGGCAGCAGGACTGCGAATTCTTCGCCACCATAGCGCGCGGCCACGTCACAGCCGCGCAACTGACCGCGCATGCGGTTGGCCAGCGTGCGCAGCACGATGTCGCCGGCGACGTGACCGTGGGTATCGTTGATGCGCTTGAAATGATCGGCATCGAGAAACAGACAGGAAATCGGCGCGCCATGCCGGCGCGCCCGCGCCAGTTCCTCGTCGATGCGCTGGTCGAAATAGCGCCGGTTGTAGAGGCCGGTCAGCGGATCGGTCAGGCCGAGCTGCTTCAGCCGCTCGCGGTTCAGCACATTGTCGAGACACAGCGCAGTCACGGCAGCGAACCGTTCAATGAAGTCGGTGGCCTGATCCGGTGCAAACCGCTCCGGGTCGCGGCTGCCGAGTACCACCAGCCCGATCAGTGTGCTGTCGCGCCACAGCGGCATCAGCGCCACACTGCCGGGCAATTCTGCCCAGTCCAGCGCCAGTTCGCCGAGCACTTCGCCCGGACTGCCGAGCCGCACCCGGGTCGGCAATTCACCAAGGCGCTCGACCAGCCGGGCCGGCTCCCGCTCGAGCAGCAGCCCGTCCGGCAGGACCTCGTCGTAGCCAAGAATGGCGGACACCTCGCCATGGCTGTCGGCCAGCAGCAGCCATGCCTGTTCCAGTGCCATGCGCGCCGGCAACTGATCGCGTATCCCGGCCAGAAACTGGCCGAAGCCGCTGGCACCGATCAGTGCCAGTTCGATCGCCTGGAATCGCCGCAGCACCACCTCGTTGCGCTGGGCGTTCTCCAGCATTTGCGCATAGGACAGATCCATCATCGGCTCCTATCCGCCCACAGAGTCGAAGCGCAGGCGCGGGTCGACCCAGACATAGCACAGGTCGGACAGCAGCCTCGCCACCAGCCCGATCAGCGTAAACAGGTACAGAGTGCCCATCACGACCGGATAGTCACGCTTGACCACCGCGTCGTAGGACAGCAGCCCGAGTCCGTCGAGCGAGAAGATCGTCTCGATCAGCAGGCTGCCGGAAAAGAAAGCGCCGATAAAGGCGGAGGGAAAACCGGTAATCAGCGGGATCATCGCGTTGCGGAACACGTGTTTGTACAGGATGCGGTTTTCACTGACGCCCTTGGCCCGGGCGGTCAGCACATACTGGC
Organism: Microvirgula aerodenitrificans DSM 15089; assembly: GCF_000620105.1. Taxonomy (NCBI): domain Bacteria; kingdom Pseudomonadati; phylum Pseudomonadota; class Betaproteobacteria; order Neisseriales; family Aquaspirillaceae; genus Microvirgula; species Microvirgula aerodenitrificans. Next base: position 301,718 of record NZ_JHVK01000003.1, read on the forward strand.
TGCGGATCTGCTCGAGAAAGGTGTTCTTGGTCAGCAGCGTCATCACTGCCAGGCTGCCGACCACCGATGCCGTCACCGGCAGCACCATGTGCCACAGATAGTCGGCAATGCGCGCGGGCCAGTCCAGCTCGTTCCAGTTGTCGGACACCAGTCCGCGCAGCGGAAACACTTCCAGGAAACTGCCGCCGCCGAACAGTACCAGCAGGGCCACGCCAAGCACGAAGCCGGGGATCGCATAGCCGACCAGCAGCAGCGTGCTGGTGGCGACATCGAAGGCGGAACCATCGCGCACGGCTTTGCGAATGCCGAGCGGAATCGAGATCAGATAGGTCAGGAAGAACGTCCACAGGCCGAGACTCATCGACACCGGCAGCTTGGACACCACCAGCGACCCCACCGACTGGTGATGATAGAAGCTCTCGCCAAGATCGAAATGCAGGTAGCGCCAGATCATGTCACCAAAACGCTGGTAAGCCGGTTTGTCGAAACCGTACAGCGTTTTCAGTTCGGCCAGCCGGTCGGCATCCAGCCCGCCCGATGCGCGGTAGAAGCCGGTATTGGTCGTCACCATCTCGCCGACCTGCGCGCCACGGAGTTCGCGGGCCAGTTGCTCGACCGGGCCGCCCGGCACGAACTGGATCACCATGAAGGTGACCAGCAGGATGCCGAACAGGGTCGGCACCATCAGCAGCAGGCGTTTGGCGATATAGCGCCACAGGTTCATCAGTCGGTCCGGTCTGGCGGGGCGATGCCACAAGAATAAGGGTTGCTTGCACCCGCCGCCAAGACATAAACACGACTTCTGGCAGGGGATGACATGGTGACAGCACTGTTTGCGCCGGTCGTCGGCGAAAAGCCGTCAGCCTGTCTCAAGACGAGGGGGGCGGCGCCGATATTTTTTGCCGGTCATCCTGCCATTTCGCCGCCAGTGCGGTCAGCGCCGGAACGGACAGGTTGTCCAGCCGCAAGTGCTGCGCCTCGGCCAGATTCGCATAGTGACGATCCGTCGAACGGCCATACAGCGGATCGTAATGCTCGACCAGCAGCGCCTCGACCAGTGCCGGGAAAGCGCCGGCCTTGATCAGCGCTTCCCACTGCGCCAGTTTTTCCCGGCCGTGCAACTCGCGCAACTGACCGAGCCGCGCCATCAGCGGCGCCGGCTGGCGCAGGAAGTAGTCGTAATCCTCCAGCAGGAAGCGGACCCGCTCGCCGAGCGGCACCTCCAGACACAGACAGTCCCCCTGATGCATCGCATCGATCAGGCTGCCCGGCACGGTCAGACGGCCGATCCGGCGCGACTCGGCCTCGATATGGACCGGCCTGGCCGGGTCGAGTGCGGACAGCGCCAGCCACAGCAGACTCTCGAAACGCTTCTGCGACGGTTGCGGTTCGTCCGGCAACGCCCCCAGCACCGATCCGCGATGGCAGGCCAGCCGTTCGAGGTCGAGCACCTGATGCCCGGCCTCCGCCAGCGCATCGAGCAGCCGGCTCTTGCCCGAGCCGGTCGGCCCGCACAGCACGCGGAACCGGAACCGGGCCGGCGCTTCAGCCAGCGCATCCATTACCTGCTTGCGGTACTGCTTGTAGCCGCCTTCCAGTTGCCGCGCGCCCCAGCCAACCTGCTGCAGGATCAGCGTCATCGCACCCGAACGCTGTCCGCCGCGCCAGCAGCAGACCAGCGGGCGCCAGCTCTTGGGCCGGTCGTGGAAACGGGCATCAAGGTGATGGGCGATATTGCGCGCGACCAGCGCAGCCCCCACCTTGCGCGCTTCGAAGGGCGATGCCTGTTTGTACAGCGTGCCGACGACGACGCGCTCGTCGTCGGACAGCACCGGACAATTGATGGCACCGGGAATATGATCGTCGGCGAACTCCGCCGGCGTGCGCACGTCGATGACCTCATCGAATTCGTCGCGCTGTGCTATGGTCGCGGGCGGCAAGAAACGCATGATAAAGGGCAGTAAAAATGAGTGATGTCAGACTGACGCAATTGTCTCACGGTGGCGGCTGCGGCTGTAAAATCGCGCCCGCCGTTCTGGAAACCATCCTCGCCGGCGTACGGCCGTCGCTGCCCTTCCCCGACCTGCTGGTCGGCATCGACACCTCGGACGATGCCGCGGTCTACCGCATCAACGACAGCCAGGCCATTGTCGCCACCACCGATTTTTTCATGCCGATCGTCGACGACGCGTTCGATTTCGGCCGCATCGCCGCCACCAATGCGCTGTCGGACATCTATGCCATGGGTGGCAAACCACTGTTTGCCCTGGCCATTGTCGGCATGCCGGTCAATGTGCTGCCGCCGGAAACCATCCGCCGCATCCTCGACGGAGGCCAGTCGGTCTGCGCGGCGGCCGGCATCCCGATCGCCGGCGGTCACTCGATCGACAGCCCGGAACCGATCTACGGTCTGGTCGGCATCGGCATTATCGACCCGCGCCGGATCAAGACCAATGCCGGCGCCCGCGCCGGTGACCGGCTGATCCTCGGCAAGGGACTGGGAGTCGGCATCCTGGCCCAGGCCATGAAAAAGGGACTGCTCGACGACGCCGGCTACGCCGCGCTGATCGGCAGCACTACCCGGCTGAACACGGTCGGCACCGAACTGGCCGAACTCGACGAGGTGCATGCGCTGACCGACGTCACCGGCTTCGGCCTTGCCGGCCACCTGCTGGAAGTCTGCCGCGGCGCCGGCCTGACCGGCATGATCGACATCGACCGGGTGCCGGTCATCCGCGAAGCGCTTGGCTTTGCCGAACAGGGCATCGGCCCGGGCGCCATCGAACGCAACTGGGCCAGTTTCGGCGATGGCGTGCGCTTCGCCCACGACGTGCCGGCCTGGAAACAGCGGCTGCTGGCCGATCCGCAGACCAGCGGCGGCCTGCTGGTCGCCGTGGCGCCGGAAGTGGCCGATGCCGTTCTGGCCCGTTTCCATGCTGCCGGCTTCGATTACGCGGCAGACATCGGCGAGCTGGCCCACGGTCACGCCGGCGTCGTCGTGCGCTGACCTTACCAGCCGGGGCATGCCGGTCGGCATTGGCGAGCAGATTGCGCAACGCATCCCGCAGTGGCTGCTGGTCGGCGACGCTGATCGCATCGTGCCGCGCCAGGTGGCCGATGCCTACGCCGACGGTTTTCCCGCCGGCCGGCAACCGGCAGTGCGTGCGTTTCCGACCTGCACCACTCGTGCTGCTGGGCGGAAATCTGGACCGCGCTGCCGGCCAGGCGCCCCTAGCTGCGGGTCCGGGGGCGTTTGCTGCCGCCCGGCTTCATGGCCTTGACCTCGACCTCCACCGGACGGACCGGCTCCGCATCCAGCACCGGCGGCGTCGTTGCCTCCGCCTTCTTGCCGCGCGCGGCGCGCGGCGGCGCCGGCAACTGCCGCGCGGCAATGACTTTCTGCATGCGGCGGCGGATCTCGTCCGAATCCATCCAGATGTCGGCGCCACGCATGATCGCCTCCAGCTCCTCGCTGGACAGGAACGGGTAGCACAGCCGGTGCATGACCTTGTCGAACCACTTGCCATGCGCAATCACTTGCGCGTGCTGCTCGTTGCCCTTGCCGATCAGGCTGCCGGAGTAGTTGTGGAACATCAGCTGGCAGTTGTCGTGCACGATCAGCTCGTCGCCGGCGAGAAAGATCAGCGAACCCATCGAGTAGGCGCGCGCTTCCAGCACGGTGATGACCTTGGCCTTGCAGGCCTGGATGTTGTTGATGATCTGCAACCCGGTGTCGAAAATCCCGCCGGGGGTATTCAGGTGCAGGAAGATCACGTCGTATTCGCTGGCAGTCGACAGCGCGTTCAGCAGATCGGTATAGGCGATCGCCGGACCGATCTCGCCGGACAGATAGAAGGAGATTTGCCGGGCGACCACCTGACTGTCGTAGCGGCGGAAATAGGGTACCGGAACCGGGACGACCTCCTCGTCCTCGTCATTGCCCTCGTTGCGCATGCCCGCGGGTATCGAATGCCTGCTCATCATTGCCCCCTTCTTCTTGTCATGCCGGCCACCGGGGCGGCCGGCTTTGCTACACTCCACGGCTTAGACACTGACTCTTCCTACGGAATTCTGCATGGCCCAATATGTAATGTCGATGCTCCGCGTGAGCAAGATCGTCCCCCCCAAGCGTCAGATCATCAAGGACATCTCCCTGAGTTTCTTCCCCGGTGCCAAGATCGGCCTGCTGGGGCTGAACGGCGCGGGCAAATCCACCGTGCTGAAAATCATGGCCGGTGTCGACAAGGAGTATGACGGCGAAGTCCAGCACCTGGCCGGCGTAAAGATCGGCTATCTGGCGCAGGAGCCGCTGCTCGACAATGACGCCACCGTGCGCGAGGAAGTCGAAGCCGGCATGGGCGACGTCATGGACGCGCAAAAGCGGCTGGAAGAAGTCTATGCCGCCTACGCCGAGCCGGATGCCGACTTCGATGCACTGGCCGAGGAGCAGGCGCGGCTCGAGGCGATCATTTCCGCCGGCGCCGGCGACAACACCTCGCTGCAGCTGGAACTGGCCGCCGATGCGCTGCGCCTGCCGGCATGGGATGCCCGCATCGGTCAGCTGTCCGGTGGTGAAAAGCGCCGCGTGGCACTGTGCAAGCTGCTGCTGTCCAAGCCGGACATGCTGCTGCTCGACGAACCAACCAACCACCTCGATGCCGAATCGGTCGAATGGCTGGAGCAGTTCCTGGTGCGCTTCCCCGGCACCGTGGTCGCCGTTACCCACGATCGCTACTTCCTCGACAACGCCGCCGAATGGATCCTGGAACTCGACCGCGGTCACGGCATCCCGTGGAAGGGCAATTACAGCTCGTGGCTGGAACAGAAGGAACAGCGCCTGGAGCAGGAATCCAGGGGTGAAGCTGCGCGCATGAAGGCCATGAAGCAGGAACTGGAATGGGTGCGGCAGAACCCGAAGGGACGCCAGGCCAAGTCCAAGGCCCGTATCGCCCGCTTCGAGGAACTGTCGTCGTTCGAATACCAGAAGCGCAATGAAACCCAGGAAATCTTCATCCCGGTCGGCGAGCGGCTCGGCAGCGAAGTGATCGAGTTCGACCAGGTGTCGAAGGGCTTCGGCGACCGCCTGCTGATCGACAACCTGAGCTTCAAGGCACCGGCCGGCGCCATCGTCGGCATCATCGGCCCGAACGGCGCCGGCAAATCGACGCTGTTCAAGATGATCGCCGGCCGCGAACAGCCGGACAGCGGCACGGTGAAGATCGGCCAGACCGTGCAGATGGCCTTCGTCGAGCAGAGCCGTGAAGGGCTGGACGACGACAAGACCGTGTTCGAGGACGTGTCCGGTGGCCAGGAACTGGTCAACGTCGGCAAGTTCGAGATGTCGAGCCGTGCCTATCTGGGCCGGTTCAACTTCAAGGGTGGCGACCAGCAGAAGAAGGTCGGCTCGCTGTCCGGCGGCGAACGCGGCCGCCTGCACCTGGCCAAGACGCTGCTGAAGGGCGGCAACGTGCTGCTGCTCGATGAACCGTCCAACGACCTCGACGTCGAAACGCTGCGCGCACTGGAAGACGCGCTGCTGGAATACGCCGGCACCGTGTTCGTGATCTCCCATGACCGCTGGTTCCTCGACCGTATCGCCACCCATATCCTGGCGGCGGAAGGCGATTCGCAGTGGACCTTCTTCGATGGCAACTATCAGGAATACGAAGCCGACAAGAAGAAACGCCTTGGCGAAGAAGGCGCGAAGCCGAAGCGCATCCGCTACAAGCCGGTCACGCGCTGATCACGTAGCAGCAGCTTCAACCACAACGCGGGCCTTCGGGCCCGCGTTTGTCGTTTGCGGCGATACGTTCTGCTAGCGGATTACCCCGCAGGCGACACGGGCACCGCCGCCGCCCAGCGCCGCCGGCATGTCGGCGTGATTGTCACCACCGGCATGGATCATCAGCGCATGCCCGGCCAGATCGGACAGTTTCAGCCGTGGCGCCAGCACCGGCTGGGTCGCGCGGCCATCGGCACCGACATACAGCGCCGGCAGGTCTCCGAGATGGCCTTCGCCCCACGGGCCTTCATGCCGGCCGGTTCCGGCCGGATCGAAATGGCCGCCGGCCGCGCCGGCCGGCACCATCTTGCCGTCGATCAGCTTCGGACCGCAGTCCGCACTGGCATGCAGATGGAAGCCATGAACACCGGGCGGCAGGCCGTCCAGGTTCGGCGTGAACACCACACCGTAGGCCGACTGGGTGGCCTGTATCGTGCCGATCTGCCGGACCGGGCCTTTCTGGTCGACCAGCTGCATGTCGACCGGCACCGGTGCCGCAGCCAGTGCGGAACCGGTCAGGCCGGCCATCATCAGCAGTGCGGGCAGTCGTTTGTTCATGGTTTCTCCTCTTGTGGGTAAGGGGCGGTGACGGGGCGCCGTCAGGCCTCTGAATATAGACACGATCGCCGCGGCCTTGTCGTCTGGCTTGCATATCAAATGAGAATCATTATTATTGATGGTATGCAACCCTGTTTTACCGGAGTCCCCATCATGCTGGTTCTTGCCTTCCTGTTCTCGCTGGCTGCCGCGCTGGCGCTCCATGTCGCCTCGCCCACCCAGCAACTGATCGCCCGCCGGCTGCGGGCCGGTCGCCGCTACGCAGGCCTGCTCACCCTGGTGGCGCTGCTGTGTGCGATGCAGGCACTGGGTGCCGCAGCCGGTCTGGTCACGGCGCTGGCCCTGGGTGCTGCCAATCTGTGCATCGTGTCGCTGCTTGCCGCCGAGCGCCGCCGGGCACTGAGCAGCAACAACACCTGATCCGGTCATCGCCTCCAGCCCCGCGCCACCGGCGCGGGCATTTCCGTTCGCGCCCGCCTCCGGGCGCGATTTGCCTTTCCCGTGCATTTCGCCTATGTATACAGGTCCTGCCCCATGAGCCCGGACGGCTCATGGATGTGAGCACAATGATTACAGTGGCATCGCCCGACTGACAGGATCTGTCGGCAAGCACGGCAGTCTGCCTGATTGAATCCTGCCTCTTCCGCCCCCGCCGCCGGGGAGAAACCTTGCTTCGCCCGTCCATTCTTCGCAAGCGGGGTATGCGGACAGTCCGAGGACCTGATTCAGGCCCCATGCCTGCCGGCAAGGGCATTCTCCCGCACGTTGCTGACCGTCCCGCCCGCTTTTGCCGGCATCCTGCCCGCCGCGCCGCCACCCGGGAGGAAAGAACATGTTCATCTTGCTGCATCTCGCCGGAGGCGTGGCGCTGCTGACCTGGGGACTCCACATGGTGGAGTCCGGTTTCATGCGGGCGCTGGGCTCGTCGCTGCGCCGTTTCATGGCCAGCAGCCTCGGCAACCGCTTCAGCGCGCTGTTCGCCGGACTGGCGGTGACCGCCGCCCTGCAGAGCGCCACCGCCACCGGGCTGATCGCCACCTCGTTCGCCGCCCGGCGCATCATGCGCCCGGTGACCGGGCTGGCCATCATGCTTGGCGCCAATATCGGCTCGACCCTGATCGTGCAGGCGTTCTCGCTGAACCTGAGCTGGATCTCGCCTGCCTGTCTGGTTGTCGGCATGGCCATGTTCGAGCGCGGCAAGGGCTCGCAGATGCGCGATTTCGGCCGTGCCATCATCGGTCTCGGCCTGATGCTGCTGGCGCTGGAACTGCTGGTCGACACCATGGAACCGGCCGAGGCGGCCCCGGCCCTGCGCACGGTGCTCGGGGCGCTGGCCGACATGCCGGCACTGAATGCCGCCATCGCCGCGCTGCTGACCTGGGCCGCCCACTCCAGCATTCCGATCGTGCTGTTCGTCATGTCGCTGGCCACCTCGAACGCCATCCCGATGAGCACGGCCATCGCCATGGTGCTGGGCACCAATATCGGCAGCGCGCTGAATCCGTATTTCGCCGGTGCGAAGGGCAATGACAACCTGCGGAAACGCTTGCCGGCCGGCAATCTGCTACTGCGCGGCGGTGTCTGTCTCGTGCTGCTTGCCGTCACCGGCCCGCTGGCCGACGCGCTGTCGCAGTTGCCGGGTATCCCCGGCCACCGGATCGCCGATTTCCATACCGGGCTCAATATTGCCATTGCGGTGCTGTTTATCGGTCTGCTCGATCCGGTCGCCCGCCTGCTGGAAAAGATCTACCCGCAGAATAATGAAGCGGCGGAAGATCCGGACGCGCCCCGTCATCTGGACTCGTCGGCCATCGGCACGCCGGAAGAAGCCCTGGTCAACGCCACCCGCGAAGCGCTGCACATGGGAGATATCGTCGAGGACATGCTGACCCAGAGCCTGCCCGCGCTGCTGACCGGCGACCGGCGGCTGATTGCCACCATCGCCCGCCGCGATGATGCAGTCGACCGGCTGTACGAACGCATCAAGTTCTATGTAACCGCCGTGACCCGCGACAGTCTGGACCCCGAACAGGGCAGCAAGGCGATGGCCATCATTGCCTTCGTCATCAATATGGAGCACATCGGCGACATCATCGACCGCAACCTGATGGAGCTCGCGGCCAAGAAGGCCAAGAACCGGCTGCGCTTCTCCGGCGACGGCGCAACCGAGCTCAGTGCCCTGCACGAACTGGTGCTGGAAAGCTTCCGCCGCGCCATGGCCGCCTTCATGGCCAATGACCTGCACGCGGCCGGCCGGCTGCTGGAAGACAAGGCCCGGGTGCGCGACATTGTCCGCGAGGCCGGTGACAACCACCTGGCACGGCTGCGTGAGGGTCGCAAGGACAGCATTTCGACCAGTTCGCTGCATCTGGACGTGCTGCGCGACTTCAAGCGCATCCATTCGCATATCTGCGCCATCGCCTACCCGGTAATCGAACGCAGCAACGGCCGCGACTGAACGCGGCAGACATCTCTGGAAACAGGTTTGTGCCGGATGGACACAGTCTGCTGGCCTTGCTGTTATACATTTCTTTTTGTATGTATATTGGCAAAGCCACTGGCTCATCCACCGGGCCCTGTCTACAACGCAGAGGGACGGCCCGGCTTTCCCGTCCCCGGAGATTTCCATGCGTACCCGTCTCATCAACCGCCCGGCACTGCTCATCGGTCTGGCCCTGGCGTTCGGCAGCATCCTGCCACTGCACGCGCTGGTGACACCGGCACAGGCCGCTGCCGCACCGACCCTGGCCCCGACCTGGCCGCGCACCCTCAGCGCCGGCGACAGTCACGTCGAGCTGTTCCAGCCGCAGATCGAAAAATGGGATGGCAATCAGCTGTCCGGCCGCGCGGCGCTGGCCATCAGCAGCAAAAAGGGCGCGCCGTTGTACGGCATCGCCCACTTTCGTGCCAATGCCGCCATCGACAAACCCGGTGGCATCGTCACGCTGACCGGCATCGTTATCGACGACGTGCAGATCCCGACCGCCCAGGACCGGGCGGCCGGCTACCGCACCATGCTGCAGCAGCGTCTGCCCACAGGCGGCATGTCGATCCCGCTTGACGAGCTGCAGACCAGTTATCTGGTTTCACAGCAGATCAGCAAGGCCGGCAGTGTCGCCGTACGCAATGATCCTCCACATATCATGTTTGCCAGCACGCCCACTTTGCTGGTCCGCATCGATGGCGCGCCGGTACTGCGTCCGGTCTCCGGCGCCAGTGGCTGGCAACGCGTGATCAATACCCGGGCACTGCTGCTGCGCGACGCCAGCGAACGTTATCACCTGAACGCCGCCGGCAGCTGGTACGAGGCGCCGGCGCTGAACGGCAGCTGGGTCGTGACCGGCAAGCCGGCGACGAACCTGCTGGCCGCCGCCCAGGCGGCCGCGAAGGCCGTCAAGCCGGACCCGATGCAGCCGACCAGCGGCAAAAAACCGGCAACGGCACCGGCGGTACTGATCGCCACCGAACCGACCGAGCTGGTCGTCACCGACGGCCAGCCGGCCATGCAGCCGGTCGATGGTGTCAACCTGCTGACTGTCGGCAATGCCGACCATGCGCTGTTTCTCGACCCGGCCAGCAATGACTACTATCTCCTGATTTCCGGGCGCTGGTTTGCCGGCCGTGACCTGGCCGGTCCCTGGCATGCGGTCGCCGGTTCAGCGCTGCCGGCCGACTTCGCCCGCATCCCGGCCGGCAGCCCAAAAGCCAATGTGCTGGTGTCGGTGCCCGGCACCCCGCAAGCGCGCGAAGCCGTCATTGCCGCCGCCATTCCGCAGACCGCCACGGTCTATCGCAACAAGGCCAGCCTGACTGTCAGCTACGACGGCGCGCCGCACTTCATCCCGATCGCCGGCACGAGCCTGCATTACGCGCCGAACAGCGCACTGCCGGTCATCGAGGTCGACAGCCGCCACTACTATGCGCTGTCCAGCGGCATCTGGTTCACGGCGGCCACGCCGACCGGTGCCTGGCGGGTAGCGGACAGCGTACCGGGGGCGATCTACACCATTCCGGTCTCGTCGCCGCTGCACTACGTAACCTATGTCCATGTGTACTCGCACACGCCGCAATACGTGGTCGTCGGCTATACCCCGGGTTATTTCGGCGTGATGGTCGCCCCCGGCGGTACCGTCGTCTACGGCAGCGGCTACAGCTATGCGCCATATACCGGCGAGGTCTGGTACGGCTATCCGGACACGTATGGTTATGGCGCCGGTTTTGCGGTCGGCACCACGGTCGGGTTCGCCTTCGGCTTTGCCGCCGGTGCCTGGTGGGGCGCGCCGTCACCGTACTGGGGGCCGTACTGGGGCTGGTGGGGCGGCGGCTATCCAAGCTGGCAATACGTGAATGTCAACCAGACCAATATCTATGGTCGCTGGGGCCAGGGCACCGTCACTCATGTCGACGGCTGGAACGGCTGGACCGGCAACCAGTGGCACGGCACCGCTGCCGCCGGCTTCAACCCGTATACCGGTGGTCACTTCCAGGCCAGCCGGGGTGCCATCGGCAACGCCTATACCGGCAACTATGCCGCCGGTCGGCAGGGATCGTTCAGCAGTCCGGCAACCGGGCGCGCCGGGGCCAGCCGGCAGGGCATTGCCGGCAACGCCGCGACCGGCAACTATGCGGGAGGCAGCCAGGCCGCCGGCGTCAACCGCCGCACCGGCCGTTTCGGCGCCGAGCAGACCACGGTGACCGGCAATACCGCCAGCGGTGACCGCACCGTGAACAGCAAGGGTTTTGTCGGCAACCGCCGCACCGACTCCGGCGTGGCCTGGAACAACGGCGAGGTCTATGCCGGCCATGACAACAATGTTTACCGCCGCAGCCCGGACGGCAGCTGGGAACAGCACACGCCTGATGGCTGGCAGCCAGTGCCGGCCGGCAACAGGGAGACGTCGCGCCTGAACAGCGAGCACCAGGCCAGGCAGGCCGGCAACCAGCGGCTGCAGCAGGCGCCGGCACGACAGTATTTCCAGCCCCCGGAAGGCGGTGCCCGACCCGGTCAGGGTGCCAGCCGACCCGCTAGCGGTTTTTTCCCGCGCGCTGGCGGCGGCTTCCATGGCGGTTTCCGGCGCTGACTGTTGCGGCGGCATCACTTGATGCCGCCGTGAATTGACGCGGCCACTGGCGGTCGTTATATCTCGACGCAATTCTCTTGATTTTGCGTTGAAAAATGGCAAAGGTTGAAATTCCTCCCGACTTCATGGCCATCATGGCAAGCAAAGGCGACGCGGTGCTGGCGCAGCTCGCCCGCCATGCGGCAGTCGACGCCAGGGGGCGCTACCTGCACTGGCATGAATTCAGGTGGCGCGTCGCCGGCGGCATCGACAAGGAAGTGGCATGGGCTGCCACCCGGCTGGCGCGCGCCTGCTCGCAACACCGCCTGGATGGCCTGCACAGCGAACAGGGCAACGCGCTGGTCTACGCCATCCCTGCCAGCCTGCAGATCCACCTGCATGCCATCGACCGCCTGTGCGCGCCGTTACTGGAAACCGACGACGATGCTGCAGCTGCCGGTCCCGAGCGCAATCGCTATCTGGTCGATGCACTGACCATGGAGGAAGCCATCACCAGCGCCCAGCTGGAAGGCGCGGCGACCACGCGCAAGATCGCCAAGGCCATGCTGGAAAACGAACGTCTGCCCCGCGATGAGGGCGAGCAGATGGTGTTCAACAATTTCCTGCTGATGAAAGCGGCCAAACGCGCCCGGAATGAGCCACTGTCAGTGGAGCGGATCTGCCGTCTGCACGACATCGCCACCCGCGACACCGGCAATGCGCACGTCCAGCCCGGCAGGCTGCGTGACCATGACGAGGTTGTCGTGCAGGGGCTGCATGGCGACGTGCTGCACCGGCCGCCTCCAGCCAGTCAGCTTGTTTCCAGGCTGCAGCAACTGTGTGCGTTCGCCAATGCAGCTCACGATGGCCTGGACGGACGCCCGTTCATTCATCCGGCGGTCAAGGCCATCATCCTGCATTTCATGCTGGGTTATGAACACCCGTTTACCGATGGCAATGGCCGCACCGCTCGCGCGCTGTTCTACTGGTTCATGCTCAGGCAGGGCTACTGGCCGTTCGAGTACATCTCCATCAGCGCGCTGCTGAAGGAAGCGCCGGTCCAGTATGGCGAGTCATACCTGTTCTGCGAAACCGACACGTTCGACCTGACCTACTTCATCGACTTCCAGCTGCGCATCATCCACCGGGCCATTCGTCAGTTCCTCGCCCACCTGCAGCGCAAGCAGCAAGAGCATGCCGAGTTGCTGCGCTGGCTGGACACCCAGGGCATTGCCGACACGCTGAATGCACGACAGGGCCTGCTGCTGCGCAAGGCATTGCGCCATCCGGGCCGGGCCTTCACCGTCAAGGAGGTGAAGCACGACTTCGGCGTTACCGAAAACACTGCGCGCGCCGACCTGCAGAAGCTGGTGTCACTGCAGGCGCTGGTACCGGCCAGGGAAGGCAAGACCATCTGCTACATCGCCCATGTCGATGCCCGCAATCTGCTGCGCCAGACGTAAAAACGGGGTGCCGGGTCGCATGACCTGACACCCCGCCGGCGCGGCTACCTGCGACCGCGCGGCTTTCCCGCTGCAGCAGCCTGCCTGCCGCCGCCCGACTTGCCGGCCGGCCGGCCCCCGCCACCACTGCGCGGTTTTGCCGCCACCGGCGGCGCATGGTGATAAGCCCGCTCCTGCCATGCTGGCCCGCTGCGCCCGCCGCCCGGCTGCTGCGACGGCACCAGATGCCAGGGCCCATTGCCGATCAGGTCACCCCGGCCCATGTTCAGCAATGCCTCGCGCAGCAAGGGCCAGTTGTCCGGATCGTGATAGCGCAGAAAGGCCTTGTGCAGCTTGCGCCGGTAACCGTCCTTGATAACATCGACCTTTTCCGAGCTGCGTCCGATCTTTTTCAGCGGATTGCGCCCGGTATGCCACATGGTGGTGGCCAGCGACATCGGCGTCGGCGTGAACGACTGCACCTGATCGGGGCGGAAGCCGTTGTGCTTCAGCCACAGCGCCAGGTTCAGCATGTCGCGATCCGACGTGCCCGGATGCGCGGCAATGAAATACGGCACCAGATACTGTTTCTTGCCCGCCTGCTTCGAGAAGCGCTCGAACAGCTCCTTGAAGCGCTCATAGGTGCCGATGCCCGGCTTCATCATCTTCGACAGCGGACCTTCCTCGGTATGCTCCGGAGCGATCTTCAGCAGCCCGCTGACATGGTGGGTCACCAGTTCCTTGATGTATTCCGGCGAGCGCACTGCCAGGTCGTAGCGCAGGCCGGAGCCGATGGTCACGCGCTTGACGCCGGGCAGCGTGCGCACCTTGCGGTACAGCTGGATCAGCGGCCCGTGGTCGGTACCGAGGTTTTCGCAGATGCCCGGATAGACACAGGACAGCCGGCGACAGGACGACTCGATCTTCGGGTCCTTGCACGCCAGCCGGTACATGTTTGCGGTCGGCCCGCCGAGGTCGGTGATATGGCCAGTGAAACCGTGGGTCTTGTCGCGGATATCCTCGATTTCCTTGAGGATGCTTTCCTCGCTGCGACTCTGGATGATGCGTCCCTCGTGTTCGGTGATCGAACAGAAGGTACAGCCACCAAAACAGCCGCGCATGATATTGACCGAAAAACGGATCATGTCCCAGGCAGGGAAGCGCGCATCGCCATAGCTCGGGTGCGGGTTGCGCGCATAGTGCAGCCCGAACACATAGTCCATTTCCTCGGTGGTCAGCGGGATCGGCGGCGGCGAGATCCAGACATCGCGATTGCCATGCTGCTGGATCAGCACGCGGGCGTTGCCCGGGTTCGACTCCAGATGCAGCGTGCGGCTTGCATGCGCATACAGCACCGGATCGTAGGCGACCGCCTCGTAAGCCGGAATGCGCACCGCCGTCCGCGTTCGCGTCGCCTTGCGCGCGGCGACCCGCTCGGCGGCGGACACCAGCCGCACCGGCTGCGGCGCGGACGGATCGCTGGCCGTCGCCTGCCTGTCGCCCTCTTCCGCATACGGGTTCTGGTGCGGCTCGACCCGCCCCGGGGTGTCGACCGTGCTCGAATCGACCACGCTCCAGTCATCGCCGGGCAACCAGCCCTGCGGCACCAGGAAAGCGGCGCCACGCACATCGCGCATGTCGGCCAGCCGCTCGCCACGCCCCGCGCGGTGGGCAACCTCGACCAGTGCGCGTTCGGCATTGCCATACAGCAGAATGTCGGCCTTCGAGTAGATCAGCGCCGACTGGCGTACCTTGTCGCTCCAGTAGTCGTACTGGGCAATGCGACGCAGCGAGGCCTCGATGCCGCCGATCATCACCTGCACGCCCGGATAGGCTTCGCGACAGCGCTGCGCATAAACGGCCACCGCACGGTCGGGCCGGCGGTTGGCCTCGGCATTGGCGGTATACGCATCGTCGGAGCGCGGTTTGCGGTCGGCGGTATAGCGGTTGATCATCGAATCCATATTGCCGGCCGACACGGCAAAGAACAGGTTCGGCTGACCAAGCTGGCGGAACGGCTCGGCCGAATGCCAGTCCGGCTGGGCAATGATGCCGACCCGGAATCCCTGTGCCTCGAGCAGCCGGCCAACCAGCGCCATGCCGAAACTCGGATGATCGATATACCCATCGCCGACCACGACAATGATGTCGCAGCTGTCCCAGCCAAGCGCATCCATTTCCCGACGACTCATCGGCAGAAACGGCGCGGGCTCCGGGCTCTCCGCCCAGTATTTCGGGTAGGAGAAGATCGGCAACGGGGGAACGGAATGCGGGGTCATGGACGGCAGGTTCTACGGCAAGGCGCGCATTGTGCCAGATTTGCCCGCCACCGGCACGAAGTGATTGATTTCATTCGGGATAAACCCTCGTGCCAGCGGGGGTAAGGCGCGGCTCGACACACCATGCAGCCGGCATGGCCATGGCCGGACTGATGCCACTGTCAGGCGACGGGGCTAATGCCCGCCCGCATTCGAGAAGACGTTCATGATGACCACCCCGGACAGGATCAGCCCCATGCCGAGCAGGGCCGGCATGTCGAGCTTCTGGCCGAAGACCAGCCACCCGGCCAGCGCCACGATGACAATGCCGACGCCGGACCAGATCGCATAGGCAATGCCGACCGGTATGGTGCGCAAGGTCAGCGAAAGCAGATAAAAAGCCGCGCTGTAGCCGACGACAACCAGCAGCGACGGCCACAGCCTTGAAAAGCCGTCGCTGGATTTCAATGCCGATGTGGCAATGGTTTCACAGACGATGGCAAGCAGCAGAAACACCCAGTTCTTCACGACGACTCCCGACAGCAAGCGGCAGATTCTGCAGCCACATCCGGCAATTCGCCAGTCTTGTCAGTCACCGCGAAATCTGCGCACGGCGGGCCTTGCTGCCGTCGGTCAGACTGCCTTGTTGCGCAGGCTCAGCAGGCTGAACCCCAGCGCCACAAACAGCCCGCCCGAGATCCGGTTGAACAGGCGGACGCGCGATGCACTGGCGAACTGCTGCTTCAGCGCCCGGCCAAGCAGCACATAGACCGCATGGGCCAGCACCGCGCAGCAGGCAAAAGTGCCGGTCAGGACAAAAAACTGGGTCAGGACCGGCGCTTCCCGGGTCAGGAACTGCGGGAACAGCGCGGAGAAGAACAGAATGCCCTTCGGATTGGTCAGCGCAACGGTCATGCCATGGCCGAACAGCCGCCAGTCCGCGCCGGCGCTGGCCGGTGCCTGCGTGCTGGCCATTTCCGAAAACAGGCTCACCTTGCTGCGCCACTGGCGAATGCCCAGGTAGACCAGATAGGCGGCGCCGCCAAGCTTCAGGGCGGTAAAGGCCACGGCCGAAGTCGCCAGCACCACCCCCATGCCCGCCATCGCCACGGCAGACACCAGAAACAGGCCGGCGGCATTGCCCAGCGAACTGATCATCGCCCGGCGCGGGCCGACCGACACCGAATTCGAAATGGCCATCAGCACGGCCGGGCCGGGAGTAAAGGTCACCAGCAGCGCGACGCTGCAGAAGATCAGCCAGTTGGAAAGGTGCACGTTCAATGTCCTGGACAGGGTGGAATGGCCACAGTCTATTGCGATTCGGTTTTCCGCGCCGCCCCGGATCGAATCCAGGCGCCTATTTTCCGCCTGCTTCGCGCAAATGCAGCGTGACCGCCAGCCCGCCGTCGGCCGAACGGGCAAACGACACCCGCCCGCCGCACAGCTCGACAATGCGCGACACGATGGACAGACCGATGCCCGCGCCCGGCATGCTCTGTCCCGGCGGCCGGAAGAACCGTTCGCCGAGCCGCACCATCACTGCCGGGTCGACCCCCGGCCCGTCATCGCTGACCGTCAGCCGTGTGCCGTCAATATCGATCCACACCTTGCCATCGGGCCGGCCGTAGCGTCGTGCATTATCGACCAGATTGCGCACCGCCAGCGCCAGCCAGTCACAGCGTCCCCAGACCGGCAATGGCGTGCCGACCCGCCGCTCGACCCGTTCGCCACCATGGCGCTCGTATTCGTCCACACAGGCGGCCAGATCGATGATTTCCAGTGACGGATGGGTATCGTGGTCGAGCCGGGCCAGTTCCAGCAACTGGGCGACCAGCCGGCCGGCATTGGCCGTGGCCGAACGGGCATTGGCCAGCGCCCGCACCCGCGCCTCGTCGCGCGAGGTGCTGGCCGCCAGATCGAGGCTGGCCTGGATACCGGCCAGCGGCGTACGCAATTCGTGCGCGGCATCGGCGACAAAGCGCCGTTCACGCTCGATCCGGGCCGCCAGCGCATGCTGGTGCCGGTTCAGCGCCTCGCGCAACGGCAGCGCCTCGCGAGGCACCGCGGTCGCAAACGGCGACAGGTCGTCGGCCGGCCGCGACTGTACCTCGCGGGCAAAGGCGTTCAACGGCTGCAGGCCGCGCCACACCCCCCACAGCGTCCACGGAATCAGCAGCCCGAATGCCAGCAGCAGCGGGATCAGGATATCGTCGGCCACTTCCAGCGCCAGCTCGGTCTCCACCGCATGCGGCACGCCGACCACGACCAGCCGGGTGCCGACCCGCTCACCGTACAGCATCCAGTCATGGTCATCGAGGCGGATGGTATGGCTGCCGAGCAGCGGCGGCAGCGGCAGGGACGGCCCCTGCGAATCGAGCAGGCCGCCATCGGCGCCGTAAACCGCATACCCGCTGTCGGGCCGCTTGATCTTCTTGTGCTCGCGCTTGTGCGAATCGCGATCCAGATGCAGCTCGATCGCATCGGCATGCTGGATGTCGTACAACTGCGTGGCACGCCGCAGTTCGCCCTTCAGCAGATCGCGGACCTCGTGCCGGACCTGGACTGTCACCGTCACCATCACCACGGCGCCGGCAACGACAATGCCGACCGCCAGCCGCAGACAGACCCGCAGCAGCAGTGAATGGCGCCACCCCGTCAGCCAGCGGATCATGCCAGCCGCCAGCCGAGGCCACGCTCGTTGACGATGCGCCCCTCACCGAGTTTGCGCCGCAGCCGGGACAGGTGAACGGCAAACGGATTGCTGCTGTGCTCGGGCATGTCGTCGTAGATATGCTGCTCCAGATGGGACTGCGACAGGGTCGCCCCGCGATGGGTGACAAAAGCATGCAGCATGCGCAGCTCGACCCCGGTCAGTTCCAGTGGCTCGCCGCCCAGCCACGCCTGGCTGGCGTCGCAGGCCACTTCGATATCGCCCCAGCGATCGCGCTCCACCGTCACCGGCGCAATCCGCCGCTGCAGCGCCCGGACCCGGGCCAGCAGCTCGGCCAGGTCGAACGGTTTGACCAGGTAGTCGTCCGCGCCGAGGTTCAGCCCTTCGATGCGGTTCTCCACGCTGTCGCGCGCGGTCAGCACCAGTACCGGCAGTTCGCTGCCGTGTGCGCGCAGCCAGGCCAGCAGCGCGGTGCCGTCCAGCCCTGGCAGGCCAAGGTCGAGAATCACCAGTGCCGGCTCCGGCCCGGCAGCGAGACGATCGCGCGCGGCCAGCCCGTCGGCAATCCACTCCGCCTCGAAACCGGCGTCAGCCATGGCGTCGGACAGGGTTTCGCCAAGGATGCGGTCATCCTCGACGATCAGGCAGCGGGGCAGTCGGTCGGTATCCATCGGCATGGCATCCTGGCAAGGCAATACGGTGGCAGTAAATCCGGAGCGGTTTAATCCAGCCTGAAGCTGGCGCCATTATCGGCCAGCGCGCGCCGGGGCGAAACGGCACCGGCGCATTCCTCCATGCAGCCGGAATCGCCACGGGCATACAATGGCGGCTGCCTATTTTTCCTCCCCCGTCCATGATCCGGCCTATCCCCCTTCTGTCCCTGCTGGTTGCCGCTGCCCTCGCCGGCTGCGCCACCCAGACTCCGGCTCCCGTCGCCCCGGCCCCGACCGCCAGGCCGGCCGAGCCCGTCACCCCGGAAGTGCTGTTCCCGGAACCGGCCCCCGAGCCGGTCCCGGAACCGGCCACACCGACACCGCCGGTCACCGCACCAGCCGGCACGCCGCACCCGACCGGCATGCCGGCCTTCCCGGCCTATCCGAACGAAGCGGCGGCCCGTGCCGCCGTGCAGCGTCTGCTGCCCGGCAATGTGCGCGATCGCGCCGGCTGGACCAACGATATCGTCAATGCCTTCAGCGCCCTGCACCTGTCCTATCGCGCCGACAACTTCTGCGCCGTGATGGCAATCATCGAGCAGGAATCGCTGTGGCAGGCTGACCGGGCGATTCCGGGCCTGAACCAGATGGTGTGGAAGGAAATCGAGACCCGGCGGCAGAAATACCTGATTCCGAAGCTGGTGCTGGACGCCGCGCTGCTGAAACACTCGCCGAACGGGCGCAGCTACAAGGACCGCATCGACTCGCTGCGCACCGAACGCGAAATGAACGACCTGTTCGGCGACATGATCGACGAACTGCCGTACGGCAAGACGCTGCTGGCCGGCAAGAACCCGATCCGCACCGGAGGGCCGATGCAGGTCAGCGTCGCCTTTGCCGAGCAGCAGGCGAAATACCGTCCGTATCCGTACCCGAAGAAGGGCACGATCCGCGACGAAGTGTTTACCCGTCGTGGCGGCATCTATTTCGGCACCTCGATCCTGCTCGACTACCCGGCGCCGTACTCGCAGATGCGCTATCGCTTCGCCGACTTCAACGCCGGCCGCTACGCCAGCCGCAATGCCGCCTTCCAGCAGGCAGTCGCCCGGCTCAGCGGTCGCAGGCTGTCGGCCGACGGCGATATCCTCAGTTACGACGGCGGCTCGGCCGGTGCCAGCGACACCCAGGCAGCCGTCCTGTCGCTGGCTGGCCGGCTCGGCCTGTCAGCGGGCGAGATCCAGCGCGATCTGAAGCTGGAGAAGGTCGGCCCGTTCGCCGCCACCCCGACCTACCAGCGCCTGTTCGCACTGGCCGACCGCCAGTACGGCCACCAGCCGCGCGAAACGCTGCCGCAGATCCAGCTGACCGGCCCGAAGATCCAGCGCAAGATCACCACCGCCTGGTTTGCCGACCGGGTCGAAGGGCGCTATCGCAGTTGCCTTGCACGGCGATAGCCACACTCAGGCACCGGTCCGGTCCCTGTCTGCGCGCAGGCTGGCGGTAAAAGCCTGTGCGTCGGGAAAGAACGCCAGGAAATCGGTCTCGAAGCCGGCGTAGTCGTCCAGCAGTTCAAGACCGCCGCCGGCCAGCGGATTGGCCCGCCGCAGCCGGTGCTGCGACATCCGGTCCAGCGCGGTGGCAATCGCGCGCGGATCGCGATAGCTGGCCAGCCAGTCCTGGGCGGCCATGTGCGGCGCGACATCGCCGAACGAGGCCGGCAACTCGCCGGCGCGCTCGGCGACCAGCCCGTAAACGCTTCGGGTGTAGACGCGCAGCGGTTCATCGCGATAACGCGTCCAGTGCACGGCAAGGAAATGGTCATAGAACATGTCGACCATCACCCCGGCATAGCGGCGACGCAGGGTGCTGACCCGCTCGCGGCTCTGCCGGAATGCCGGGTGCGCATCCGCGTAGAGGTCGATCGCGCGGTGCAGGCGTACCCCGGCAGCCAGGTCAGCCGGCAGCGAGCCCGGCAGCACGCCCTTGACGAAATCACCGGCCAGCCCGCCCAGCCGGTCGGCCGGGTCGTCGCCGGCCAGTACCAGGTGCGCCAGATAGTTCATGCCCTTCCCCCTGCGTTCGTTGCCGGCAAGGCCCGCGCCGTGGCGCGGACCAGATTCCAGATGACCTCGGCCGCCAGTGACAGCGAGCGGTTGTGACGTCTGGCCAGCATGATCTGCCGCGTAACCTGCGGCAACAGCGGCAAGGCCAGCAGCCCGGCATTGTCCGGCAGCGGCAGGGCCAGCGCCGGCATCACCGAAATGCCGATGCCCGCCTCGACCAGCCGGAACACCGTGGTCGCGTGCCCGACCTCCTGCGCGATCTCGCAGACAATTTTCCGTTCGGCCAGCACCCGGTCGATCAGTGGCCGGCTGCCGGAGTGACAATCGAGCAGCACCAGCCGTTCGCCGGCCAGCGCCTCCCAGCGTACCGCGTGCTGGCCGGCCAGCCGGTGACCGCGCGGGCAGATCAGGCAGAACGGATCGGTCAGTACTGTCTCCAGTTCCAGTTCGTCATGCCGGATCGGATCGACAATCACGGCAAAGTCCACCTCGCCATCACGCACCGCCTCCAGCACCTGCCGCTGTGCCAGATCGTGCAGCACCAGCCGGACTTGCGGGTATTGCCGGTTCGATTCGGCAATGACCGTCGGCATCAGGCTGGCGGAAATCGTCGGTGCGCAGGCGACCTGCACCCGGCCGCTGCGCTGTGCGCTGCGGCTGCGCGCCGTCAGCAGCAGGGTGTCGAGTTCCCCCAGCAGCCGTTCCAGCTCACCGGCCAGCACCCGGCCTTCCGGCGTGGTTTCGACATCGCGCGTGGTGCGGTCCACCAGGCGGACCGCCAGTTCGGCCTCCAGCTCACGCAGGCAGCGGCTGACTGCCGACTGGGTCAGACCGATTTCGGCACCGGCACGGCCAAAGCCACGATGGCGGACGACGGCCAGAAATACGCGCAGCTGGCGCAAGGTAATGTTCATGCGTGAAATTCATCAATGCATCTGATAAATGAATTTGTATCCTATTCGGTTTCGCGGTGAAATGCAGCGCATGACGGCCATCCCGCCGTATTCCTGTCCTCCACCTCCGCCGGAACCTGCCATGAGACGTCCCCGCTTCCTGCCGGACAATTTCACCCTCGCGCTGGTCGCCACCGTCATTCTCGCCAGCCTGCTGCCGTGCGAAGGCCGGGTCGCCGAGACTTTCGATCTGATCACCAATCTCGCCATCGGGCTGCTGTTCTTCCTGCATGGCGCCAAGCTGCCGCGCGAAGCGGTGGTCGCCGGCATCACCCACTGGCGGCTGCATCTGGTGGTCCTGCTGTGCACCTTTGCCGTTTTCCCGCTGCTGGGCCTGGCGCTCGGCCCGCTGCTGAAGCCGATGCTGACCCCGGAGCTTTACCTCGGTGTGCTGTTCCTGTGCACGCTGCCGTCCACCGTGCAGTCGTCGATCGCCTTTACCTCGGTCGCGCGCGGCAATGTCCCGGCGGCCATCTGCAGCGCCTCGGCATCGAACCTGATCGGGATTTTCCTGACCCCGCTGATCGGCGGGCTGATTTTCGCCAGCCAGGGTGGCGGCTCGTTCTCGTATGACGCGATCGGCAAGATCGTGCTGCAACTGCTGGTGCCGTTCATCGCCGGCCAGATCGCCCGGCGCTGGATCGGCGCCTGGGTCGACCGCCACAAGCCGGTGCTGAAGTTCGTCGACCAGGGCTCGATCCTGCTGGTGGTATATACCGCCTTCAGCGAAGCGGTGATCCAGGGGCTGTGGCATACCACGCCGCTGCCGGCACTGGCCGGGCTGGTCGTCGCCAGCGGGCTGCTGCTGGCGCTGATCATGACCATTACCGTGGTCGGCAGCCGCAAGCTGGGCTTCGACAAGGAGGACGAGATTGCCATCGTGTTCTGTGGCTCGAAGAAAAGTCTCGCCAGCGGCGTGCCGATCGCCAAGGTGCTGTTCGCCGCCCATGCGGTCGGTGGCATCGTGCTGCCGCTGATGATCTTCCACCAGATCCAGTTGATGGTCTGCGCAGTGATCGCACAGCGCTATGCGCGCCGCGATCGCCGGCCGGAATCAGGTTTCACGCAACAGGCATAAAGAAAACGGGCACCGTGAGGTGCCCGTTTTACGCTGCCATGCAGCAACTGTCAGTCCTTGGTGTAAACGACTTCCCAGCCATTGAGTTCGTCGTCTTCCTCGTCCCAGTCGTCGTCGTCATCCACCAGCGTGCCGTCACGCAGCACGGCGATCAGCTCCTGCATGTCGTCAGGAATGCGCGAACGCCAGCCCATCAGCTTCTTGCTGTCCGGATGAATCAGCGCCAGCCTGGCCGCGTGCAGCGCCTGGCGGCCAAAATCAGCCAGCGCGCCGCGCACTTCCGGCGTGGCCGGCAGACGGGGGTTGCCGTACACCGGATCGGCAGCCAGCGGGCAGCCGATATGGGCCATGTGCACGCGAATCTGGTGCGTGCGGCCGGTTTCCAGCCGGCACTCGACCAGCGTGTGATGCTCGAAGCGTTCCAGCGGCCGGACATGGGTGATGGCCGGCTTGCCGCCGTGCGACAGCACCGCCATCTTGATCCGGTTGCGCGGATCGCGACCGATCGGCTGGTTGACGGTAATGTCGCCCGCCACGTCACCGCAGGCGATGGCGCGGTAGTGGCGCTTGACCGTGCGGGCCTGCAGCTGACGGATCAGGTCCAGCTGCGCGGCCACGGTCTTGGCGACCACCAGCAGACCGCTGGTATCCTTGTCGAGCCGGTGGACAATGCCTGCACGCGGTACGAAACGCAGCGCCGGCACGTGGAAAAGCAGCCCGTTGAGCAGGGTGCCGCTCCAGTTGCCGCTGCCGGGATGGGTCACCATGCCGGCGGGTTTGTCGACCACGAGGATGTGGTCGTCCTGATACACGATGGGGATGTCGAGGTCTTCCGGCGCAAATGCCAGTTCTTCCTGTGACAGCTGTTCATCCACTTCGATTTGCTGGCCAATGATGACCCGCGTTTTGGGTACCGTAACGGTAAGACCGTCCACTCGCACATGGCCATCCTTGATCCATTGCGACAGCCGGCTGCGCGACTGATCGGTGATCAGTGCGGCAAGAGCGGCATCAAGACGGTCCCCGGCCAATTCGGCCGGTATGCTGAGGACACGAGATTCGACGATATCGTTATAATCGTCGAACTTTGCAACGAGATCGGTCATGAAAAATATTGCGGTTGTGATGCTGATTGTGGCGGGCCTGGCCGGCTGCGCCAGTTCGTCCGAGCCGAACGACGAGACGCGCGGCTGGCCGGTGGAAAAGCTCTATTATGAAGCGCATGACGAGCTGAACAGCGGAAATTATACGCGGTCGATCAAGCTCTACGAAACGCTGGAGGCGCGCTTCCCGTACGGACGGTATGCGCAACAGGCCCAGATGGACCTGGCCTACGCGCATTTCAAGGACCAGGAGCCTGCGCTGGCGCTGGCTGCCTGCGACCGTTTCATCAAGCTGCACCCGGCGCATGCGAACGTCGACTACATCTATTACCTTAAGGGCCTGATCAACTACAACGAGGACGGCGGCATCCTGGCCAAGTACACCGGACAGGACCGTGCCGAGCGTGACCCGAAGGCCGCCCGTGAATCCTACCTGGCATTCAACGAGCTGGTTACCCGCTTCCCGGACAGCAAGTATGCGCCCGATGCGCGGGAAAAGATGACCAATCTGGTTTACGGTCTGGCCGAGCATGACCTGTTCGTGTCGCGCTACTACATGCGCCGCGGTGCCTACATCGCGGCAGCAAACCGCGCCCAGAACATGGTGAAGGAATTCTCCGACACGCCGTTCGTCGAAGAAGCGCTGGCCATCATGGTCACCGCCTACGACAAGCTCGGGCAGCCCCAGCTGAGCGACGACAGCAAGCGCGTGCTGGCGAAGAACTACCCGAACAGCCAGTATCTGGAAAAGAACTGGACCCCGCGTCAGGTGCCCTGGTACCAGTTCTGGTAACAGCAGGTTCCCGATGACGAAACGACGGTCGGACTTCCCCCCGGCCGTCGTTTCGTCGCGTCCCGCCGACCCGCATGGTAAGGTTCGAGCACGCCCGTGCGCGGCCACAAGCCCCGCTCCGGTCGTCCATTCCCGTTCATCACCTTGCCGGTCACCCCGGCCATCGCCATGCAGACCCTCTCTTCCCTTCTCGCCGACTGGCCCGCTCCGCCGCACGTCCGGACCCTGATCACCACACGGACCGGCGGTGTCAGCACCGGCCCGTATACCGGCTTCAATGTCGGCACCCATGTCGGTGACGACCCGGTTGCGGTGGCCGCCAACCGCGCCTCGCTGCGCCTGCATGTGCCGGTCGAACCGGCCTGGCTGAACCAGGTACATGGCACGACCGTGGTCGATGCCGCCACGGTCTCCACCAGCGAACCGCCGGCCGCTGACGCCAGCATCGCCCGGAGCCCCGGTGCGGTGTGCGCCATCATGACCGCCGACTGCCTGCCGGTCCTGCTCAGTGATCGCGCCGGCAGCGTGGTCGGCGCAGCCCATGCCGGCTGGCGCGGCCTGTGCGATGGCGTGATCGAGGCCACGGTCGAGGCAATGCAGCGTCCGGCCGGCGAGCTGCAGGCCTGGCTCGGGCCGGCCATCGGCCCCGATGCCTTCGAGGTCGGCGCCGAGGTCCGCGCCGCCTTTGTGTCCCGGGATGCGGATGCCGCACAGGCCTTTCACGCCATACCGGACGGAAAATACCTGGCCGACATCTACCTGCTGGCCCGCCGGCGTCTGGCCCGGCTCGGCATCACCGCCGTCCATGGCGGCGAGCACTGCACGGTGACCGATCGTGACCGCTTCTTTTCCTACCGCCGCGACCGCGTGACCGGCCGCATGGTATCGCTGATCTGGCTTGAGGGCTGAACAGCGATGGACGACATCGTGCATCGCGCCCTGGCCAGATGGCCGAACGTCCCTGACGTCTACGGCTGGTTGACGCTCGATGCGCGCGGCCACTGGTGGATACGCGATGCGCGACTCGATCACCCGGCCACGCTGGCCTTTATCGCCCGCAACTACCAGCCGGACGCACAGGGCGCCTGGTTTTTCCAGAATGGTCCGCAACGGGTATTTGCCCGCCTCGGGGCGGCGCCGTTCGTGGCCCGACTCGCCCCCGGGCTGCAGACCCGCCCCGATACTGCCCTGCTGCCGCACGAAGCATGGCTGACCGCAGAGGGCGACCTGTTCCTGTATGCCGGTCCGGGCCGGGTCGCCCTGCTCGACGGCCGTGATCTTGCCCGCGCCGATTTTCTGGCCGCCGATGGCCACCCCGGCGACGAAGCCATGCTGCTGGCAGGGAAGATCGACGGCTGGCATGTACGACTTGCGGATCTGCAGCTGCCGCTGCACGCCGTCGATGCCGCCACGGTACCGGAACGGGGCGGATTCGTCCGCGATCCGCAGCCGGACTGAGCCGGCTCCGACCACCGCCGCCACATCGCATACGGGCAGAATCCTGTCACTGCCCGGCCCCTCTTGCTCCCGCTCCGGCACAACGCTACTATCCGCGAATCAGGCCTTCCTCGGCCTGCCACGCCCGCCGTGGAACCACGGTACGGGCGGGTTTCTGTCTGACGTTTAGGGAACGTAGTTCATGAGCAAGCAAACCGGTACGGTGAAATGGTTTAACGAAACCAAGGGCTTCGGCTTCATTACTCCGGACGAAGGCGGCGACGATCTGTTCGCCCACTTCTCGGAAATCCAGAGCAAGGGTTTCCGGACGCTCGCCGAAGGCGACCGGGTCGAGTATGAAACCAAGACCGGCCCCAAGGGCATCGCCGCAGCCAATATCCAGAAGCTGTAGGCCCCTCCCGGCCCAGAGAGAACCGCGGCATCGTCCGCGGTTTTTTTTCGCCTGCCCATCCTGGAAATAACGTTCAATAAAATTGAACAATCTGAACCGATTCTTTCGCTATCTTCCCGATTTTGCTATGCGTAACATGCGTCCATTCACTCAGGAAACAGACGCCAGGAGGGCATCATGCTGACAATCAGACGTGCGGAAGACCGGGGCGTCGCCGAGTTCGGCTGGCTGTCCAGCCGCCACACCTTCTCCTTCGGCCAATACCGCAATCCCCGTTTCGACGGCTATTCGGACCTGCTGGTCATCAATGATGACGTGGTATCGCCGGGCCAGGGCTTCGGCCGGCACGGCCACCGCGACATGGAAATCATCAGCTATGTGCTGGACGGCCAGCTCGAGCACCGCGACAGCCTCGGCAACGGTTCGGTGATGATGCATGGCGACGTCCAGCGCATGAGTGCCGGCACCGGTGTGATGCACAGCGAGTTCAATGCATCGGAAAGCCACTGCGTGCATTTCTACCAGATATGGATCCAGCCGGACCGTGACGGCTATCCGCCGAGCTACGAACAGACCCGGCTCGCCCCGGCGGCACTGGCCGGCAGGCTGGCGCTGATCGCAGCGCCGGCCGGCGAAGGCGCCGCCGTCGCGATACACCAGGATGCGCGCCTGCATGCCGGTCGTTTCAGTGCCGGCGCACGCCTGACCCATGCACTGCCGGCCCGGCGACGCGGTTATCTGCAACTGGCCCGGGGCTCGCTGACTGTCAACGGGCTGCCGCTCGACGAAGGAGACGGGCTGTTTATCGAGGACGAAGCCCGGCTCGATCTGGAATCGGTCCAGGACAGCGAAGTGCTGCTGTTTGATCTGCGCTGAATCAGGCGTTTCGCCCCGGCCCCCCTTGCTCATCGCGCTTTTACCAGGAATCCAGTCATGACCCGCAACGCACCGCTGTTCGCCATCGCCCGCATTCTGATGGCCGTTATCTTCGTCATCTCCGGCTTCGGCAAGATTACCGGCTTCGCCGGTACGACGGCCTGGATGGCCTCGATGGGCCTGCCGTTCCCCGCCGTGCTGCTGGTGCTGGCCACCGTGGTCGAGCTCGGTGGCGGCATCGCGCTGGCGCTGGGCTTCCAGGTCCGTTACAGCGCGGCACTGCTGGCCCTGTTCACTCTGGCCATCACGCCAGTCTTCCATGCCTTCTGGGCAGCGGCGCCGGAAGCGGCGGAGATTCAGCAGCTGATGTTCCTGAAGAACCTGGCCATGGCCGGTGGCCTGATCCACATGGCAAACTGGGACTTCAACCGCAGGCAAGCCGCGTAGGCCTGCGACAGAAAAGAGAAAGCCGGACCTTTCCAGGTCCGGCTTTCTTCATGTTCTGGCGGTAGGAAATGGGAGTCGAACCCACCCGGGACCGCTGGCGGCCCCAACTCGGTTTTGAAGACCGGTCGCCCCACCGGGGACGCCTTCCTACCCTTGCCTGCAAGGCCGTGATTATACCGGCATAGCCTGCACCCACAAAGAAAAACCCCCTGTCACGCCATGCGTGACAGGGGGTTGGATTCAGGCTGTATTACAGCGTATTACAGCGGCTGGATCTTGGTGGCTTGCGGGCCCTTTTGGCCACGGCCGGACACGTAGCTGACCTTCTGGCCTTCGGCCAGGGTCTTGAAGCCGTTGCCGGCGATTTCGGAGAAGTGAGCGAACAGATCGTCACCGCCCGCGTCCGGAGTGATGAAGCCAAAGCCCTTAGCGTCGTTGAACCATTTAACGGTACCGGTTTCCATATTATCTTCCTTAAAGATAAAAATTATGCCCTACACATTATGTGTACAGCGAAAACACAGAAATCAAGAAGGGAATATGAACCTGAAGTACCGACGGGCGGAAACTGCAATTGAACCAAACTCCACAACCTTGAAACTCTTGCGCGGAAAGTTATACGCGGGTCAGAAACCCGGGTCAACACTTTTTTTCATCTTTCTGCCCCGCGAAGAGCGGAAAGACGGGCGAGGCGTGATCCCCCGCCGAACTGCGCCGCAAGTCTACCCCAGCGGGGCGCCGCAGGCTATCGCAATACGCCAGGAATTATCAGAAAAGGAAAGCCCGTCGTGTCGACGGGCTGTCTGTACGTCTGGTCTGGCGGCGTTAGCGGATCAGCGGCGGCCGTTGTAGGACGAGTTGTTGGATGCAGGGACATGGGGACGTTCTTCCTTGTGACGGAAGCGGACCCGGCCTTTGCTCAGGTCGTAGGGCGACATCTCGACGGTCACGCGGTCACCGGCCAGCACGCGAATGCGGTGCTTCTTCATCTTGCCGGACGCGTAGGCGGAAATCTCGTGTCCGTTGTTCAGCTTGACCCGGAAGCGGGTATCCGGCAGAACTTCTTCAACGATGCCTTCCATTTCAATCAGTTCTTCTTTAGCCATAATGTTCCTTGTTCGCTCCCGGCTGCTTGATCAGCGGGAAGCAGATAGTAAAGTCGCGCAAAGCCGACCGGCCGTCATGACATCGACAACCCGGGGCGGGTTCGCGTTCGACTGCTGAATGCGTCAGTTGCAGCGGGGGGGAAAGTCAGGTGAAACGCCGCGTTGCGATCGTGATGGTTCGCAGAAACGGGCCAGTGACTTATCCCTACAGGAAGAGGACAGGCAGCGGCGGGAAATGCAACCATTCGTGCCACATCAAAAGTTGATGTACCCGGTATTATACATTGCGAGCGGCCACTTGACACAAGGCCGGATTCGCGCGCTGCGGCGGCGCCCCCTTCCCGCTAGCGCCGCTGCGTGCCCAGCGCGTCCTCGTAGCGCTGGCGGATGCGCGCCGCGCGCCCGCTCAGCGGTGGCACGACGTGCATCAGCACGGGCATTTTCTTGACGAACTCCCGCGTCAGCTCGACCAGTTCGAAGTCGAAAGTTCGCAGCACCATCGACTGACATCGCAACTCGACTATCGTCGCCGTCTTCCCCGAGGGGAGCTGTACGATCGTTCCTATCCGGTATTCAAGCACACCGTCTCCCTGACATGGCCGGGTGCCGCGCCGGTAGGGGCGGTCAGTCCCGCGATCCCAGAGAGGCTAGTCGCGCCCTGCGGCCCTGTATGCAGGAAGAGTCCGAAAACGCGCCGGGAAATATCAGATAAAAGTGTGGTTTTTTGCCGGTCAGGCAGTGTTTTCCGGTTTGATAATCAGCTGTCGGCAGCGATCTCCCGCAGTTTTCGTGCCGGCGGCCGGTTCAGTACCCGGGACACCGCCCAGGCGCCGGCCAGCAGCGCCGCCCCGCCCGCCATGGCCACGCCATGGACGAACAGCCACGGATTCACGCCGATATCGACATCCAGCGCCTGACGGCCCAGCACCATGGCCAGCGTACTGGCGCCGGCGGCGGCCAGTGTGCCGGCCAGCACACCCAGCCAGACGAATTCGGCCATCAGTACGGCGACCAGCTGGCGTCGCGTCGCCCCCAGCGTCCGCAGCAGGACGGCATCGCGGGTGCGTTCCGCCTGCGTCGCCACCGTCGCCGCCAGCAGGGTGATGCCGCCTGCCGCCAGGGTGAACAGGAACAGGAATTCGATCACCTGAGCCAGCCGGTCGATCAGCGCCCTGACTTCCGCCAGAATCGCGCTGACATCGACCACGGTGACATTGGAGAAGGCAGTCGAGGCCCGCTCGAACGGCTTCACCGCAGCGGCAGGCAGATAGAAGCTGGACACATAGCTGGCCGGCGTATCGTCCAGCAGGCTAGGGCTGGCGAGAACGAAGAAGTTGACCTGGAACGAGTCCCAGCGCACCTCGCGCAGGCTGGTGACCGGCGCCTCGACCCGGCGGCCGGCCACGTCGAAGGCCAGCCGGCTGCCAAGGCGGATACCCAGTGTATTCGCCAGCCCGGTCTCGACCGAAAAGGCCGGCTTGCCCGCTGTGGCGGCAGTCCAGTATTCACCCGCCGTGATCCGGTTCGACGCCGGGACGCCGGGACGCCATGACAGGTTGAATTCGCGCTCGGCCAGATTGCGCGCCCGCTCGTCCGGATACTGGTCGGCACGGATCGGCCGGCCGTCGATGGCCAGCAGCCGCGCGCGCGCCATTGGTGCAATCTCGGGCGTACCCAGGCCCAGCGTCCGCAGCGACGCGGCAAATGGCGCACGCTGTTCCGGCTGGATATTGATGGCAAAGCGGTTGGGCGCGTCGACCGGCAACTGGCGCTGCCAGGCATCGAGCAGGTCGCCGCGCACCACGGCCACGGTCAGCAGGGCCATGGTGCCGACCGCCAGCGCCCCGGCCTGCAGGCTGGCCAGCCACGGCCGCCGCCCAAGCAGGCCCAGTCCGTAACGGAAGCCGACGCCGCGCGCCGGCAGGCGTACCAGCAGGGCCAGCAGGCTGCGCACCACCAGCCAGACCACGGCCATGAACACCACGAAGCCGCCCAGCCCCCAGGCGGCCAGGCCAGCATCGCCAATGGCCACCCATGCCAGCCAGGCCAGCGCGGCCAGTGCCATGCCCCCCGCCAGCCGGCCGGATGTCGAGGTCGACAGCCCGGCTCGCAGCGCGGCCATCGCCGGCGTCCGGATCAGCGCCAGCAGTGGCGGCAAGGCAAAGCCGGCCACCAGCACGACGCCGATCGCCGGTGCCAGCAGCCAGGTCCCGATGCCGGCCGGCGGCAGGGCGGCGCCGGACCAGGCCGTCAGTTGTGCCGCCAGCAGGGACTGGGTCAAGCCACCGGCCAGCAGACCAAGCAGCGAGGCCCCGAATGCCACCAGCGCCAGTTGCCCGCCAAAGACCAGCAGCCGGAGGCGATAGGTCGCCCCCAGCGTCGACAGCACGGCGGCAGCCCGCGTCTGCCGCATCAGCCAGTGCCGGGCGGCCAGCGCCACGGCAGCGGCGGCCAGACAGACAGCCGCCAGTGCGGTCAGACCGAGAAAGCGGCTGGCGCGTTCCAGCGCGGAACGGATTTCCGGCCGCGCTTCGCGGATATCCTCGATCCGCTCTCCTCGCGCCAGTCCGGGCCGTACCGACGCAGCAAACGCGGCGACATCCGCCGGCTTGCCGGCCAGCAGCAGCCTCCAGCGCACCCGGCTGCCTTCCTGCAGCAGCCCGGTCGACGGCAGGTCGGCCTGATTGATGATGACGCGCGGCACGAAGTTGTACAGGTCGAGCGCCCCGTCGGGCTCCCGTTCCAGCACGGCAGCGAGGCGGAAGGCCCGGTCACCGAGCGACAGCGTGTCACCAATCTTGAGCCCGAGCCGGTTCAGCAGCCGCGGGTCGGCCCAGGCCGTGCCGCTGGCCGGCGCCTGACGACCGCTGTGCCGGCTTGCGCCGTCACCGAGGGTGACTTCGCCGCGCAGCGGCCAGTTTGCACTGACGCCCTTCAGCGTCACCAGTTGCGGCATGCCGCCGGCGAAGGCCATCGATGGCAGGGTGGCGGTCAGCCCGGTCTCCAGCCGATAGCGTCCGGCAGCCGTCACCAGTCCGGCGCGCGGCACATGGTCGGCATTGATCACCAGATCGGCGGCCAGCAGTTCTCGCGCCCGGCTTTCCAGTGCCCGGCCGGTGCGGTCACCCAGCAGGGTCACGCTGGCCAGGGCAGCCACGGCGACCGCCACGGCTGCCAGCAACACCACCAGATCGCCGGCGCGCAGTTCGCGCCAGGCCATGCGCCAGGCAAGGCCGATCATGCCGCCTCCCGGGTTTCTTCGTGCAGGCGGCCGTGGTCGAGCCGGACCACGCGGCGGCAGCGCGCGGCCAGCGTATCGTCATGGGTGACCAGGATCAGGGTGGTGCCACGCTCACGGTTCAGTTCGAACAGCAGGTCGGTGATCATGGCGCCGGTATCGGCATCGAGATTGCCGGTCGGCTCGTCGGCGAACAGCACGGCCGGTTCGGCGACAAAGGCGCGCGCCAGTGCGACCCGCTGCTGCTCGCCGCCAGACAGTTCGCGCGGGCGATGCCGCTGGCGATCGGCCAGCCCGACCCGCTCCAGCAGGGCGGCCGCCTGTTCGCGCGCATCGCGCCGGCCAGCCAGTTCCAGCGGCAGCATGACGTTTTCCAGTGCGGTCAGCGCCGGCAGCAGCTGGAAATTCTGGAACACGAAGCCGACCGCGCGCTGGCGCAGCCGCGCCCGCCCGTCTTCGCTGAGTCCGGTCAGTGATTCCCCGGCCAGCCAGACATCACCCGCCGTCGGCAAATCCAGTCCGGCCAGCAGGGCCAGCAGGGTCGACTTTCCGGAACCGGA
This sequence comes from Microvirgula aerodenitrificans DSM 15089, assembly GCF_000620105.1. NCBI lineage: Bacteria > Pseudomonadati > Pseudomonadota > Betaproteobacteria > Neisseriales > Aquaspirillaceae > Microvirgula > Microvirgula aerodenitrificans. The sequence goes on from NZ_JHVK01000003.1 coordinate 334,208, forward strand.
ACGACCGACGATCGCCAGCGTGTCGCCGGCCTCGACGTCGAGGTCGAGCCCTGACAGCAGGGTCAGGGTTTCCGCACCCAACTCGACTTGCCGGGACAGCCCGCTGGCTCGCACAATGGTCCGGGGTTCGGAAGGAGTCGACATGCGCATTCGCTTTCTGCTGTTGTTGTTGGGGTGCTGGCTGGCCGTGCAGGCGCAAGCCGCCACGGTCATGGTATTCGGTGATTCTCTGTCTGCCGGCTACGGACTGCGTCCGGGTGAAGGCTGGGTCAGCCTGCTGGCGCGGGATCTGGGGCCGAAACATCGCGTCATCAATGCCAGCCAGTCCGGGGAAACCAGCGCCGGCGGGCTGACGCGGCTGCCGGCCGCCCTGGCCCAGCATAAACCGGATGTGGTGGTTCTGGCACTCGGCGGCAACGACGGACTGCGCGGGCTGCCGCTCGACGCCTTGCGTTCCAATCTGGCCAGCATGGTGGCACTGGTCCGCCAGCAGCATGCCCGACCGCTGCTGGCCGGCATCGAGCTGCCGCCGAACTACGGCCAGCGCTACACCCGCGACTTTGCCGCCGTATACACCGGCCTGGCCCGGCAGCAGAAAGTGCCGCTGGTGCCGTCGCTGGTCGCCGGTTTCGGCGCCAATGCCGCGCTGTTCCAGAGTGACGGCATCCATCCGGTCGCGGCGGCACAGCCGCTGATCGTCAAACTGGTCGAACCCAGGCTGCGCCCGCTGCTGTAGCGTCAGGCAGCGGCGCCCTTGTCCTTGCGGCGGATATACAGCGTCTTGACCACCCGGGCGACCACCTCGCCGCTGGCGTCCAGCACGTCAACACCGAGTTCGGGCAGGTATTTGTCACCACTGGCGGTGCGGGCGCGGATGTCGTCCAGCTGTGCATCGCTGATGCTGAAGCGCGCCCTAACCGTGCCCCGCCCCGGCTTCAGGTAGTCGATGCGGCCGGCCCGGTCCCAGACGATGTAGTCCCGCCCCAGCCGCTGGATCAGGATCAGCATGAAGAACGGATCCGTCATCGCGTACAGGCTGCCGCCGAAATGCACGCCGACATAGTTCCTGTTCAGCCGTCCCAGCCGCAGTGCGACGTCGACCGACGCCCAACGCGGGTCGATATGTTCGATGCGGATGCCCGCGCCCAGGAACGGCGGCCACAGGTTGATCACGGTCTTCAGTACGCGCGGCGACAGGGTCATGGGAAAATAGAACGGTCGTTTTAATTTTCCCATCATTGCCTGCACCACCCCCAACGTCAAGCGGGAACGAAAAAGCGCCGGCACGATACCGTGCCGGCGCCAGACTGTTCCCTGCCCCCGCAGCGGCGGGGACGGAAGGGACTGGATGCAATCAGGCAGACCGCCGGATCAGAAGCCGGGGCCGAAGCCGGGACCGCCGTGACGCAGGCCACCCTGGCGACCGAATCCGTCGGCAGCAATGGCGAACTCGGCCTTGGAGATCTTGCCGTCCTTGTTGGTGTCGATCTGGTCAAAGCGACGTTCCAGGAAGCGGTCGCCCCTGGCCTCGGCCTTGCTGATGAAACCGTCCTTGTTGGTATCGAGGCGGGTAAAGCGGGCATCGAGGAAATGCTTGCGTTCGCTGTCGCGGGCTTCCTGCATCTTCTTGTGGAAGGTATCCAGCTCTTCCTGCGTCAGCTGACCATCCTTGTTGGTGTCGATGGCGTCGAACAGCACGGCCAGATGCGGGGCATTGGCTTCGGCTTCGCTGCGGCTGATCTTGCCGTCCTTGTTGGTATCGACCCGGGCGAGGAAATCGGCGCGCATGCGCTCGAAGTCCTTCTTGTCCATGTCGTGGTGACGACCATGGCGCGGCATCATCATGTCGCCGTTGTCGGCCAGGGCGGCAGCAAAGGCGGCGGTGGAAAGAACGGCGGCGGCCAGTGCGGTAACGAGCAGATGGCGTTTCATGTCTGACTCTCCTTGTTTGGGTGACGGAACCAGATTACCCATCCTATATGGTGCAAATATGAGGAAAATAAGGAGAGAGTGTGCAGAAAAACAATCAGCCGCGCTGGCGCACGCGCTCGAACAGGCAGATGGCGGCGGCCGCGGCGACATTCAGCGACTCGGCCTCGCCCGGCATCGGGATGCGCACCCGGTCGCCGGCTTCGGCCAGCACGGCCCCGGACACACCGGCCCCCTCATTGCCGAACACGAATGCGCACGGCCCGCGCAGGTCCAGCTGCCACAGCGGCACGCTGCCGGACAGATGGGTCACCAGCCGGCGTCCGTCGAAGGCCGACAGCACGGCCGGCAGGTCGGCACGCTCATGAATGGCGAGGGCGAACTGTGCGCCCATGCCGGCACGCAGCGTCTTGCCGGCCCAGACATCGGCGCAGCCGCGTGACAGGTATACGCTGCGCACATCGGCGGCCGCCGCGGTCCGCAGCAGGGTGCCGAGGTTGCCGGGGTCCTGGACGTCATCGAGCAGGATGCAGGACGGATCGGCCACCGCCATCGCCTGCGGGATGCGCGCCACCGCCACCACTTCCGGCGGCGAGCTCAGCTCGCTGACCTTGCCGAGCAGCGGCGCACTGACCGTTGCACAGTCGCAGGCCGTGCCAATCCGGCCCAGCAGGGCGACGACTTCGGGATGCGCCAGCGCATCCTCGCGCAGATACAGGGCATCGAGTGTGTGGCCGGCGCGCAGATAGGCATCAACCAGATGCAGGCCTTCCAGCGCCAGCAGGCCGCTGCGGCGGCGCTCGGCCGGCTTGCCGAGCAGCCGTTCCAGGGTCTTGAGCGCATCGTTGTGCGCCGAGGAGATGTGTTTCATGGCGGCGAAGTGTATCACCGCCGCGCGGCGGCCCCGGCCTCAGGCCGACAGCGCGCCGGCGGCATGCTTGATCCGGGCATAGATTTCGTCGTCGATGCCGGTGTGGCGGTCCTTGTTGTCGGCGTACAGCACGCCGGCCAGTTTGCCATTGTGGAAGATCGACACCATCACGCAGCCCAGCGGGCTGGCCGCGTCCCAGAACGGGTGCGGGTAGCGCGACGTCAGGGTCGGCCACTGCTCGGCCGTGGCACGGAAAGCCTGCGCCCGTGCGGTCAGCGAGGCAAAGAAGCCGGGGGCGGCCGGGTCGACATGGACGCTGATCAGCGGGTCCTTGCTGTCAAAACCGATCTGGAAGCGGCACAGCAGGCTGCCGTCCGGCCCGATCGGGAAATAGGCCGTCCGTTCAACGCCGAACACGGTGATGATGCGACGCATGACATCACAGACCGACAGTTCGAAACGGGCCATTTCGGCACGGCTGTCGTCAGTCCAGTCCAGTTCGAGAAATTCGTTCTCCGATACCAGCGGCGGTTCGGCCACCAGCGGCAGCGAGCGGGCCGGGTCGGCATAGGCACGGGTATAGGGAGAACGCGCCAGGGTCAGCGAGGACTGGACCACACTGGCCCATACCTGGTCCTCGGGCACCAGCAGCAGGCCGGCCACGCCGCGCAGGTGCGACTGCAGGTCCTGCTGCCACCAGCCGGAGGCAAGGTGATTGGCAGTGTAGATCGCATGCCGCAGCAGCAGACGCTGACGCGACAGGTCCTGCTGGCCGAGCAGCAGTTCGGTCATCTTGGCCGGCAGGCCGGCAGCCTGGAACACCGAGCGCACGAACAGGCTGTAATCCTCGCCCAGCGCGCGCTGGGCGGCACGCTCGACATCGCCATCCAGCACCAGATCGTTGTCGATGGCGTAGAACGCCAGCGGCACGTTGTACAGCAGCGCGCCGGTAAAGAATTCTTCGACCTTGTGCACTTCGATGATCGACAGCCACTCCTTGACCAGCAGGGCCGCCAGCCGCGCCCGGGCCAGCAGCGCCGCCACATTGCGCTTGCGCTGGCGGGTGATGCCCGGATGGGTGTCGATCGATGACAGGTGGCCGAAGTGGGTCAGGAACGGGTCGACGCCGGTCAGCAGCAGCGCATGTTCGACGCACACGGTATCGGTCAGGGTCCGTGCCCGGTCAACGGTACCGATATGCCGCAGCAGCTGGAACACCAGCAGCGGATCGTGCAGGACGACGTTGGCGATATCCACGCTATTGAGTCGCTCGCGGTCGGCCATCACCAGCGCAGCCATGTGCTCGCTGGAGAAGCCCATGACCGGCCAGGGCTGAGCGGCAAAACGTTGCAGTTCGAGTCGGTTCATCGCCGGTTCTTCCAGAAATAGAGTTGCGAGTCCATCGCATCGTCGAGCGGCACGGTCCGGTCAGGGGGCGCACCGTCGACGCTAAAAGTATTGCTGATCAGGCAGCCATCGGCCGGCGCATCCTTGCGGAAGCGTGCCCAGACCCGGCTCATCGGCGCCGGCGACAGGTACACATAGACCACGTCAAAACCGTGCCAGTCCTGCTTCCAGATGTCGCCGTAGCGCACCCGGAGGTTGTCGAGGTCGCGACCGCGCCAGCGGCACAGCAGCCAGGGCAGCCAGGCACTCTCGACACCGATCACGGTCAGGTCGGGCCGGCGCCGTGCCAGCGGCACGACCACGCTGCCGGTACCGGCGCCGAGATCGGCGAAACGCACGCCCTGCGGCACGCTGCCGGCCAGGGCATCGACCGCGGCGCGGCTGGACAGAAACAGGGGCACCCGTTCGGTCATCGCATGCCGGCACACGGCGAACAGCGCCAGCGCGGCAAGGGCCCAGGCCCAGGCCGGCAGGGCCAGCGATGCCAGTCCGACCAGTAGCGGCCAGAACAGTGCATACACCGCCAGCACCAGGCCACGAGCCCCCAGCGCCAGCGCCAGCAGCACCGTCAGCGGCGGCGCGATCCAGATCGGCGCCACGGCGACCGAGGCAGACAGTCCGAACGCCAGCAGCGCCGCCAGCGGCAACGCGGCCAGGTGGCGCGGCAGGCGCGAGATCACTGCGGCGGGCCCGCCTTGGCCGTACCGGCCGCCGTCGCCGGCGACGGCACGACCGGAGCGGCGGCATCGGGCGCATCGGCTTCGTTGCTTGGCGTTCCTCCCTCGCCGAGGATCTGCTCCTCGTTCTGCTTGTTCAGCACGATGATGGTGATGCGGCGGTTGGTCGGGTTGTACGGGTTGGCGGCATCGAGCGGGTTGGCGGCCGCCAGCCCGACCACGCGCAGGATCTTCTGCTCGGTCATGCCGCCATCAAGCAGCTCGCGTCGCGCGGCATTGGCGCGGTCGGCCGACAGTTCCCAGTTCGAATAGCCCTTTTCGCCGCCGGAGTACGCGGCGGAGTCGGTATGGCCGGAAATGGACAGGCGGTTCGGCACTTCGTTGAACATCTTGCCCAGCTCGTGCAGGATCACCTTGGTGTGCGGCAGCAGCGCCGAGCGGCCGGAGTCGAACATCGGCCGGTTCTTCTCGTCGACAATCTGCACGCGCAGCCCTTCAGGCGTCATCTCCAGCAGCAGCTGGTTCTGGTACTTGCGCAGTTCCGGGCTGGACTGGATCGCCTGCGAGATACGCTGCTGCAGCTTGGACAGCACCATCCGTTCGCGCCGGCGTTCCTCGCTCTTGTCCGAGCGCTTGACCTGACCGGCCGAGCGGGTCACGTCGGCACCGCCGCCCTTGATGACGCTGGTGGTGTCGCCCGAGCCCTCGCCGCCGGCCAGCGCGACCTTCAGCGGGGTCTTGAAATATTCGGCGATGCCGGCCAGCGTGCCCTGCGATACGGACGACAGCAGCCACATCAGCAGGAAGAACGCCATCATCGCCGTCACGAAGTCGGCGTAGGCGATTTTCCACGCGCCGCCATGGGCGCCGTGGCCCCCCTTCTTGATGCGTTTGACGATAATGGGACGTTGCGATTCGTCAGCCATGGAGACTCCGGATTACGCGGATCGGCCCGCAGGCCGATCCGTCATGCAACACGGCCCCGAGGCGGGGCCGGTCACGGGCTTAGCGGTTCTTGGTGCTCTTCACGTGCTCTTCGAGCTCGAGGAAGCTCGGACGGTCGACGCCGTACAGCGCCTTGCGGCCGAATTCGACCGCCACCTGCGGCGCATAGCCGTTCAGGCTGGCCAGCAGCGTGACCTTGACCGTGGTCAGGACCCGGGACAGGTCGGCCACCTTGCTTTCCAGGCGTACCGACAGCGGCGTGATGAAGCCGTAGGACAGCAGAATACCGAGGAAGGTACCGACCAGGGCCGCCGCAATCAGCATGCCCAGCTCGGCGGGAGGAATGCCCACCGACTCCATGGTGTGCACCACGCCCATCACCGCCGCCACGATACCGAAGGCCGGCAGGCCGTCGCCCATCTTGGCCAGCAGTGACGCCGGCACGCTGGCCTCGTGGTGGTGGGTTTCGATTTCGATGTCCATCAGGTTTTCGATCTCGAACGGGTTCAGGTTGCCGCCGACCATCAGTCGCAGGTAGTCGCAGACAAACTCGATGACGTGATGGTCACCGACGATGATCGGGTATTTGGAGAAGATCGGGCTTTCCTGCGGCGCGTCGACATCGGCTTCGATCGACATCATCCCTTCCTTGCGCACCTTGGTCAGGACTTCGTACAGCAGCGCGAACAGCTCCATGTACAGCGCCTTGTTGTACTTGTCGCCCTTGAACAGGGTCGGCACTGCTTTCAGGGTCGCCTTCAGCGGCGCACCGCCACCGCTGACCACCGTGGAACCGATCGCCGCGCCGAAGATGATGATCAGCTCTGCAGGCTGCCACAGGGCGGCCAGGTGACCGCCGGCAAACAGGAAACCACCGAACACGCAACCGAGTACGATGACGTAACCAATAATAACGAACATGTAGGGAGATCCCGTCTTCTCTTTATCTGGTGAACGAGGAGGCGAACCGTATTTGCATCGGGTCCACGCCGGCCTCCGTTGTCTGTTATCGGCCACCGTGCGGAAAACATGGGGCCTAACAAGAGACAATTCCGAAATCGCTGCAACCAGCGTCTGTCATGCCGCAAGAATACCGGCAAGATTCTAACAAAGTCGCCTTGCAAACCGCATGACCCAAGTCCGAAAAGACAAAAAAAAACGTCAGGGCGCACGTGGCGACCTGACGACCAGGTGACCTCCCGGAGAGAATCTGCTTATACCAGTCCGCGTTCCTGCAGCAGTTTTTCGGTCTGCTCGACGCATTCCACGGCGGTCGACAGCATGGCGTCGATTTCGGTGCGGGTAATGATCAGCGGCGGCGCGCTGACCATGCTGTCGCCGCAGGCGCGCATGATCAGGTTGTGCTTGAAGAAGATATCGCGGCACAGCGTGCCGACGTCATCGCTGCCGGCGAACATTTCACGCGTGGCCTTGTTCTTCACCCAGGTGAAGGCCTGGATCAGCCCGACCCCGCGGACATCGGTCACGTGCTCGAAACCGCCGAACGCCTCGCGCCAGCGCTTCTGCATGTACGGGCCGGTGTCTTTCTTCACCTGCTCGACGATGCCCTCGTCGCGCAGCGCGCGCACATTGGCATGGGCGACGGCGGCCGAGACCGGGTGGCCCGAATAGGTGAAGCCGTGGTTGAAGTCGCCGCCTTCGATCAGGGTGCGGGCAACCTCGTCACCGATAATGACGCCGCCGATCGGCAGGTAGCCGGACGACAGGCCCTTGGCGATGGTGAACAGGTGCGGCCGGAAGCCGAAGTGTTCGTGACCGAACCAGTCACCGGTACGGCCAAAGCCACAAATGACTTCGTCGGCGACCAGCAGGATGTCGTACTTGTTGCAGATGCGTTCGATTTCCGGCCAGTAGCTTGCCGGCGGGATGATCACCCCGCCCGCGCCCAGGATCGGTTCGCCAACGAAGGCCGCGACCTTGTCGGCGCCGATTTCCAGAATCTTTTCTTCCAGCCAGCTGGCGGCGCGCAGGCCGAAGTCCGCCTCGCTCTCGCCGTCGCGCCCTTCCTTCAGGTACCACGGCTGACCGATATGGGCGATGCCCGGGATCGGCAGGTCGCCCTGCTCGTGCATATAGGTCATGCCGCCGAGACTGGCGCCGCCGATGGTCGAACCGTGATAGCCGTTCCAGCGCGAGATCAGCGTCTTCTTGCCCGGCTTGCCCTTGATCGACCAGTACTGGCGAACCATGCGGATCACGGTATCGACCGACTCCGAGCCCGAGTTGGTATAGAACACGTGCTGGTAGCCGGGCTGGGTCACTTCGGCCAGCAGCGTGGACAGTTCGACCACGCGCGGGTGGGTGGTCTTGAAGAAAGTGTTGTAATAGGCCAGGTCTTCCATCTGCTGTCTGGCGACTTCGGCCAGGTCCTTGCGACCGTAGCCGATGTTGACGCACCACAGGCCGGCCATGCCGTCGGTGATCTTGTTGCCTTCAGAGTCCCACAGATAGATGCCGTCACCCTTGACGATGACGCGTGAGCCCTGCCTGTTCAGCGATCCCATGTCGCTGAACGGGTGCAGGTGGTGGGCGGCGTCGAGTTCGCGGTATTCATTCGTGGAACGGGCAGTCGTGCTCATGGTCGATTCCTCTCGGTTCTGCGCGCGTCCGGCACTGGCGGCGCACGCGATCGGCCACCGGGTCCATCCCGGCGACCGGAATGGGGTCCGGCTTATACGTGCAGCAGCAGGAACTTGCGTTCCCACGGGCTGATCACGCGGAAGTACTCGGCGAATTCCTTCTGCTTCATGCCGATGAACAGTTCGACGAACCGTTCGCCAAGCACGGCGGCGATTTCCTTGCAGTGGGTCAGCCGTACCAGCGCCTCTTCGGTGCCGTGCGGGAATTCGGTCGGCACGTCATAGGCGTTGGAGGCCACCGGATCGCGCGGATCGATGCTGTTCACCAGCCCGAGATAGCCGCAGGCCAGCGAGGCTGCCATGGCGATGTACGGATTCACGTCCACCCCCGGCACGCGGTTTTCCACCCGGCGTCCGGCCGGACTCGAATGCGGTACGCGCAGACCGACGGTGCGGTTGTCGTAGCCCCACTCGACGTTGGTCGGTGCGGCCACGTTCGGCGTCAGCCGGCGATACGAGTTCACGTACGGCGCAAAGAACGGCATGGTTTCCGGCAGGTACTTCTGCAGCCCGCCGATAAAGTGGAAGAACGCCTGCGACGGCGAGCCGTCCTCGTTCGAGAACAGATTGCGGCCGGTGTGCTTGTCGATGATGCTCTGGTGCATGTGCATCGCACTGCCGGGCTCGCCTTCCATCGGCTTGGCCATGAAGGTCGCGTACATGTTGTGGCGGAAGGCCGCCTCGCGCACCGTGCGCTTGAACAGGAACACCTGGTCGGCCAGCGCCAGCGGATCACCGTGCTCGAAGTTGATTTCCATCTGCGCGGTGCCGACCTCGTGGATCAGGGTGTCCACTTCGAGGTTCTGCGCATGGCAGTAGTCGTAGATGTCCTCGAACACCGGGTCGAATTCGTTGACCGCATCGATCGAGTACGAGCGGCGGCCGAATTCGGCGCGGCCGGTCCGGCCGACCGGCGGCTGGACCGGAATGTCCGGGTCCGGGTTCGGCGACAGCAGGTAGAACTCCATTTCCGGCGCCAGCACCGGTTCCCAGCCCCGGGCCGAGTACAGTTCCAGCACCCGGCGCAGCACGCTGCGCGGCGAGGTCTCGACCGGCGAGCCGTCGGAACGGTAGCAGTCGTAGATCAGTTGCGCGGTCGGATCGGTCGCCCACGGCACGAAGCGCAGCGAGGTCGGGTCGGGACGCAGCACCATGTCCGGGTCGGTCAGGTCCAGGTAGCAGTCATCGGGATAATCACCGGTGACAGTCTGGATCAGTACCGCTTCAGGCAGCCGCATGTCCGGTTCCGACAGGAACTTGTCCTTCGGAATGATCTTGCCGCGTGCCACGCCCGTCATGTCCGGCACGATGCATTCCACTTCGGTGATCCGATGTTCTCGGAGCCATTCGCTGATGTAGTCACTCATGATGGTTTCTCAACTGATTCAAGCCGTTTTCAGTTTCTTGCTTTGGGTGGCGTGACGGGCCGTCCTCCCGACCCGTCCGCCGTGCGCGGGGAGACGGCTTACGCCCGCCGCGCGCTCTGGTGCGCACGGCAGGCTTCGCCGAACGCACCGAAAATCGCCTGCGACACCGGGTTCCCGGTGCAGCGCCATTCCGGATGCCACTGCACCGCAAACGCAAACTGCTTCGCGCCGGACACCGAGAACGCCTCGATCAGTCCGTCGTCAGCCCGCGCCTCCTCGCTCAGGCCCGGCGCCAGTTCCCTGACCCCCTGCTGGTGCAGCGAGTTGACCTGGGCCTCTTTCAGACCGGTCAGCCGCGCCAGCAGACCCTCGGCGGTGAAGGCCACACGGTGGGCCGGTGCATATTGCTGCTCCAGCGGATCGTCCGGCGACTCGCGGTGATCGCGCATGCCCGGTTCTTCCTGGACGTGCTGGTACAGCGTGCCGCCAAAGGCAACGTTGATTTCCTGGAAGCCGCGGCAGATGCCGAGAAACGGCACGCCCCGCTGCAGCAGTTTGCGAATCAGCGGCAGCGTGGTCGAGTCGCGGGCCGGGTCATGCAGGGTGCCGGCACGGCTTGGCGTGCCGTGATAGTGGAACGGTTCGATATTGGACGGGCTGCCGGTCAGCATGACACCGTCAACCCGGTCGACGACCTCGTCCAGCCACGCCCCGTCGCCGAGCGCCGGCACCAGCCACGGGATGCCGCCGGCACCATCGGTAACACCGCGCACGTATTTGTCGCCGACGGCATGGTACGGGTGCGCGCCGATCTGTCTGATGTCGCACGGAATGGCGATAAGGGGTCGCATGCGGGTTCTCCTCTGTGTTGCAGACTCGTATTGTTATCGTGACAACAGTGCTTCGACGGCCGTGGCCGCCGGCACATAGTCATATCCCAGTTCATGGGCCACGGCGGCATGGGTCACCTGCCCGGCACAGACATTCAGCCCGGCAAGCAGATGCGGATCGGCCGCCAGTGCCGGACCGGCCCCGAGTGCCGCCAGCTTGCGTATGAAGGGCAGCGTCGCATGGGTCAGTGCCATGGTTGCCGTGCGCGACACCGCGCCGGGCATATTGGCGACGCAGTAGTGGACGATGCCGTCCACCTCGAAGGTCGGCTGCTGATGCGTGGTGGGACGGCTGGTCTCGAAGCAGCCACCCTGGTCAATGGCCACGTCCACCAGCACCGTACCGGGCTTCATCAGCTTCAGCTGCGCGCGCCGCACCAGCTTTGGTGCGGTGGCACCCGGCACCAGCACGGCACCGATCACCAGGTCGGCCTCGCGCAGCCCGTCTTCGATGTTCTGGACAGTCGACATCAGTGTCTTGATCCGGCCGCCGAACACCATGTCGATGTCTTTCAGCCGCGCCAGCGAGGTATCGAGCAGCGTCACGTCGGCGCCGAGTCCGGCGGCCATCCGGGCTGCATTCAGGCCGACAACCCCGCCACCCAGCACCAGCACCCGGCCCGGCGCGACGCCGGGGACACCGCCCAGCAGCACCCCGCGGCCGCCATGCGCCTTTTCGAGGCACGCTGCACCGGCCTGGATCGCCATGCGGCCGGCCACTTCGCTCATCGGTGCCAGCAGCGGCAGCCCCCCCTGGGCATCGGTGACGGTTTCATAGGCAATCGCCATGCAGCCGGACTCGACCAGCAGCCGGCACTGTTCGGGATCGGGTGCCAGATGCAGATAGGCAAACAGGGTCTGGCCGGGACGCAGCATGCGGCATTCGACCGGCTGCGGTTCCTTGACCTTGATCACCAGCTCCGCCTGCTCGTAGACCTGTGCGGCAGTGGAGGCCATCTGCGCGCCGGCGGCCACGTATTCGCTGTCATCGAATCCGGTGGCGGCACCGGCCTGACGCTGCACCAGGACCGTGTGGCCCAGCGACAGCAGTTCCCGGGCACCGGCCGGGGTCAACCCCACCCGGTACTCGTTATTCTTAATTTCCTTGGGCACACCGATCAACATGGTAACGTCCTCGTTCTTCACGGTTTGAAGACTGCGTCGGTACTGTTGCAGACGTTTAAGAAAATGCACAAAACAGGCTTTGTGTGTTTATGATTTTGACTATAAAATCTTGGCAGTGGCAAGGTTTTTCATTGCTGCCACGCAACATTAAGCAATTCGAATGCCTAAAATCGTAAACACCATACGTCTAATATCATTAACATTCCGGACCCCTTTCCCCACCACGCCGGAGGTCGCGCCATGAGCCGCGCGCCCCACGACGGACACGGCGGACTGGCTCTGGCCGTCCTGACTCCGCGCACGACGGGCCGGAGCGGCGCCACGGTCGGGTTCAAAGAGACCGGACAGATGAGAGCTGATGCGATGGATGTAGGCATGCGCCTGAAAATGGTGCGCGAGAAGTTCGGACTGTCCCAGCGCGAGCTGGCCAAGCGGGCCGGTGTCACCAACGGCACCATTTCGCTGATCGAGCAGAACCGGGTCAGCCCGTCGATCAGCTCGCTGCGGAAAGTCCTTGAAGGGTTGCCGATGACGCTGGGTGATTTTTTCACCTTCGACGCCGAGCCCCAACACATGCAGGTGTTTTACCGGGCCGAAGAACTGCCGAATCTCGGCAACGAGCGGATCAGGCTGTCGCTGGTCGGTTCGGCCCACCCGAAGCGTGACATGGCCATCCTGTCCGAGCGCTACGAAGTCGGCGCCGACACCGGGCCGGACATGCTGCAACACGAAGGTCAGGAAGGCGGCATTGTCGTCAGCGGCGAGATCGAACTCACCGTGGCCGACGAGACGCGCATCCTCGGCGCCGGCGAGGCGTATTACTTCGACTCCCGCCAGCCGCATCGCTTCCGCAATGTCGGCAGCGAGGTCGCCGAGGTCATCAGCGCCAGTACCCCGCCGTCGTTCTGACCTGCACGCATTTTGGCCACGGCATGACGCGGTGGCCGGAAATCCCGGCAGGGACAACACAGGGGACATAAAACCATGGCAGACATGACGCTTAGTGACTGGCAGGCCCGCGCGGCCATCCTCAATATAGAGGGACGCGCCTTCATCGACGGGCAGTACACGCCGACGGCATCGGGCGAAACCTTCGCCTGCGTATCGCCGATCGACGGCCGCAAGCTGGCCGACATCTCACTCGCCGGTGCCGACGACGTCGAACGCGCAGTCGCGGTTGCGCGCAAGGCATTCGACAGCGGCGTCTGGTCGCAGATGGCGCCGCGCGCGCGCAAGGACACGCTGAAGCGCTTTGCCGACCAGGTGCGCGCGCACGCCGACGAACTGGCGCTGCTCGAATCGCTCGATATGGGCAAGCCGGTCGCCGACGCGGCGTCGGTCGACGTCAGCGGTGCGGCCTATGCGATCGAGTGGTACGGCGAGGCCATCGACAAGATCGGCGGCGAAGTCGCGCCGGTCGACCCGAAGCTGCTGGGTCTGGTCACCCGCGAAGCGATCGGCGTGGTCGCCGCCGTGGTGCCGTGGAATTTCCCGATCATGATGGCCAGCTGGAAGATCGCTCCGGCGCTGGCGGCTGGCAACAGCGTGATTCTGAAACCGAGCGAAAAATCGCCGCTGACCGCCATCCGGCTGGCCGCGCTGGCTCGCGACGCCGGCATTCCGGACGGCGTGTTCCAGGTGCTGCCCGGCGCCGGCGATACCGGCCGCCTGCTGGCCCTGCACATGGATATCGACTGCCTGGCCTTTACCGGCTCGACCGGGGTCGGCAAGCTGATCGCCGGCTATGCCGCCCAGTCGAACCTCAAGCGCGTCTGGCTGGAACTCGGCGGCAAGTCGGCCAATATCGTGCTCGATGACTGCCCCAACCTGCTGCGCGCGGCACGCTCTGCCGCCGGCGGCATCTTCTTCAACCAGGGCCAGGTGTGTTCGGCCGGCTCGCGCGTGCTGGTGCACAACAGGATCAAGGACCGCTTCGTCGAGGCGCTGGCCGAGGCCGCACGCGGCTGGCAACCGGGCAACCCGCTCGATCCGGATACGACGATGGGCGCCATCGTCGACCGCATCCAGTTCGACAAGGTGCGCGGCTATATCGATGCCGGCCGGCGCGAATCGACGCTGCTGTTCGGCGGCAATGCGGCGGAACCGGTCAAGAACGGCCTGTATATCGAGCCGACCGCCTTCCTGACCGAGCCCGGTTCGGTGATCGAGCGCGAGGAAATCTTCGGCCCGGTGCTGTCCATCGTCGGTTTCGACGACGTCAACGACGCCGTCCGCCTGGCCAACGACAGCATCTACGGCCTGGCCGGCGCAGTCTGGACCAGCAATCTCAGCACCGCCCACACCGTCTCCCGCGCACTGCGTGCCGGCACGGTCTGGGTCAACTGCTACGACGAGGGCGGTGACATGAACATGCCGTTCGGCGGCTTCAAGCAATCCGGCAACGGCCGCGACAAATCGCTGCATGCACTGGAAAAATACACCGAACTGAAGAGTACGGTGATCAAACTGTAACGCGGGCAAACCCCGTCAGCAAAAAACCGCCAATCTCGATTGGCGGTTTTTTTCAGTCCGTCTTTCCGTGCAGTTTCAGCAGTCAGGCAAATACCAGCACCACCGCTGCCGGCAGCCTCACACAGCCCGGCACTCAGAACATCAGCTTCGCAATCAGCGGTGCCCCCAGCACGGTGACAAAACCGGCGATCATCATCACCAGGCAGGCGACCACGCCCTGGGCATCGCCCATCTCGCGCGCCTTGGCGGTGCCGGCGCCGTGGGCTGCCGCGCCGAAGATCGCGCCGTGGGCCAGCTTGCTGCGGATCACCGGCAGCAGGTGCAGCACCGTCTCGCCCATCGCCATGCCGGCCACGCCGGTAATGACCACGAACAGGGCGCTCAGATCGACCGGCCCGCCAATGCTGCGCGCCGCTTCCATCGCGAACGGGGTGGTGATCGAACGCACGGCCAGCCCCTTCTGCAGCATCAGCGGCAGGTCCAGCAGGCGGGCCAGCCAGACCGAGCTGACCACCGACATCGCCGAGCCGGCCAGCACGCCAACCGAGATCGACAGCCAGTGCTTGCGGATCATGTCGCGGTAATCGTAGATCGGCAGCGCAAAGGCGATCGTCGCCGGGCCGAGCAGCCACATCAGCCAGCGGGTATCGGCGATGTATTCGCTGTAGCTGATGCCGGCCAGCAGCACGATGGCCAGCAGCAGCATCGGCGTGGCCAGCAGCGGCATCAGCCAGATTTTGTGCTGCTTCACGTACATGCGCTTGTTGATGTAGTAGAACACCACCGTCAGCACGAAGCAGCCGGCTGCAATCAGGGTTTCAGTCATGGCGGCGGCCTCGCGGCATCTGCAGGGCGCCGGCCGGCGCCGGGCCGGCGGCAACGTGACGGTTGCTGCGGCGGCGCGACAGCTTCAGCTCGAAGCGGTACAGCCGGTCGACCACGAAGGCGGTCGTCACCATGACCATCAGCGTGCTGACGACGATGACCACCAGCACGCGCCAGCCGTCCACCACCACCACATCCGGATACTTGATCACCGCCAGCACGGCCGGGATGAAGAACAGCAGCATTTCGGCCAGCAGCCAGTTGGCGCCACGCCGGATCCAGTCCGCCCGGACGATGCCGGTAAACAGCAGGCCGACCATGACCATCATGCCGATCATGTTCGACGGCAGGCCGAGGTCGAAGCGGTGGCGGGCCAGATCGGCCAGCAGCCACAGCACCGAAATCCCGACCACCTGCAGGATGGTGATGAGTGCGCGCATGAACGGAAAGGACCGTTGCGCCTGCGTTTCCATGATGTTCATTCCTTGCCGGGTACCCGCCGCGCGGAACAGCCCGGCCAGCCGGGGCACCTTGTTACTGCGCAGTATATGAACCCGCCTTTAATTAAAAAAATGAATTAAAATCATGCGAACCATTCCAATATGGAATACATGACATGGACATTCGTGCGCTGCGCTACTTCGTGGAGGTGGTCAGGCAACACAGCTTTACCCGGGCCGCCGAAGTGCTGCACGTGACCCAGCCCACGATCAGCAAGATGGTCAAAAGCCTGGAGGAAGAACTGGGCGGACCACTGCTGCTGCGCGAAGGCCGTCAGTTGCGGCTGACCGATGCCGGCCAGGTGGTGTTCGTCCGTGGCCAGGCGGTGCTGGCCGAAGTGGCGCGGCTGCAGCTGGAGCTGGACGAGGTCGCCGGGCTGGCGCGCGGCGAGCTGGATGTCGGTATTCCGCCGATGGCCGGCCGCTACTTTGCCCGCCTGATCGCCCGCTACCGCAAGCTGTATCCCGGCGTGACGCTGCGCCTGCGCGAGCAGGGCGGCAAGGCACTGGAGCAGGCGGTTCTCGCCGGCGAGCTGGATCTTGGCGTCACCGTGCTGCCGCAGATGGCGCCGGAACTGCTGACGCTGTCGGTGACCCGCCATCCGCTGATGGTGACCTTTCCGGCCGAGCGCGCGCCGGCCAGCCGGGACGGGGTCCGGCTGGCGGATCTGCGCGACGAACCCCTGGTGCTGTACGAAGACGATTTCGTGCTGTACCGCGTCATTCTCGATGCCTGCGCCGCCGCCGGTTTCAGCCCGCAGATCGCCGGCCAGAGCCGGCACTGGGACTTTATCGGCGAACTGGTCGCGGCCGGCGCCGGCATTGCCATCCTGCCGGCGCCGATCGCCGCCCTGCTCGACCCGCTGCGCATCTGCTGCCGCGAGCTGGTCGACCCGCCGCTGCGCTGGGAGCTCGGCATGGTCTGGCATGACGGCTATCTGTCACAGGCCGCCCGTGCCTGGCTGGCACTGTGTCGGGAAGCGTTTCCGGAAGCTCAGCCCGCGACGTCGACGCCAAGCTGAGCAGCGGCGGCGAGGATGCCGTCCCACTCGCCGTCGGCAATCTCGATGCCGTCGACCAGCCGCTGCGCGCGGCGCTGCCGCTCCGGGTCGCCGGCCAGTTGCACCGGATCGGCCGGATCGGGGGACGGCGACGATTTGACGTAATCGACCAGCGCATCGTACTCGGCGGCAAACCACTGCATGTCGACCAGCCGTGCCGGGTCGATGACCAGTGTGGTCATGTTGTTGACGATGCCGCCATCGCGCGGATGCGCCGGCTGGGCCGAGCCGCCGCCGGACAGCAGGCCGGCCAGCAGCTCGGCCGCCATGATCAGGCCGCCGCCCTTGTGCCCGGCAATCGGCCGCAAGGCCCCCAGCGGCGGCTCGAACATCACGCGCGGCTCGCGGGTCGGGTGCCCCGCGGCATCGAGCAGGACGTCGTCGTCGAACTGGCGCCCGGCCAGGTAGGCCACGCGCGCCTTGCCGTAAGCGACCATGCTGGTGGCGAAATCAAGCACGAAGGCCGGATGCCGCTCACCGCCCGGAATGGCGATGCAGACCGGATTGGTGCCGAAGCGTGGCGACGAGCCGTTGAACGGCGCGACCAGCATCTGCGGGAAATCGATGACATTGACGAAGTGGATGGAAATCATGCCGGCAGCAACCGCCTGCTCGCCATAACTGCCGATGCGGCCCAGATGATGGGTCGCCGACAGCGTCATCAGCACCAGGCCGGTCTGCTGTGCACGCGCGATGGCTGCGTCCATGGCCTCGCGCCCGGTGCGCTGACCAAAGCCGCGGTCGCCGGCAAACTGCAGGATGGCGCCGCCATCGTTCAGCAGGCGTGCCGCCGTATTCGGTTTCAGCGTGCCCTGGCGGGCACTGGCGATATAGAACGGCAGCATGCCGACGCCGTGGCTGTCGTGGCCGCGCAGGTTCGCCTCGATCAGATGGGTCGCCACCAGGTCGGCTTCGTCGGATGCGCAGCCGAGGGCGCGCAGGGTGGCCGGCGCCAGCCGGCGCAGACGGTCTACAGAAATTTTCATTAAGTGATATCCGGCAAACAACTTGCCCTGACTATAGCGCCGACCGGCTGCCGGGCTAAAGCCCGATGCGCGCCCGCCTCCGCTGTCAGCGCACCGGGCGCAGTGTCAGCCGCAGATCGTCACCGACCGGGCGCACGTCATGCCAGGCCAGACGAACCTTGTCTTCCAGCGATGCCAGCGGCGGCAGGTTGAATGCGCCGAGCGCCTGGTGGCCGATGATCGCCGGCGCGACATAACAGACCAGTTCGTCCAGCAGGCCTGCACGCAATACGGCGCCGGCCAATCCCATGCCGGCCTCGACCAGCAGATTGTTGCAGCCCTGCAGGCCAAGGTCGGCAACGATGGCGGACAGATCGACCCGGCCGTTCGGGGCCGGCACCACCCTCACCAGATTGCCATGACCGATATACGGCGCATGGCGTGCGCCTTCGCTGACACAGGTATACAGCCGCACCCCGCCATTCAGATAAATGGCCCGCACCGGGCTGGTGGCCAGCCGGCTGTCGACCACGGCGCGCAGCGGACGCCGCAGCGGCTGTTCGCGCATCAGCGCAGCGGCCGGCGACATGCAGTCCGCCGGCGGCTGCAGCGGATCGATGCCGCGCACGGTCAGTTGCGGATCGTCAGCCATCACCGTGCCGCTGCCGGTCAGGATGGCGCAGCTTTCCGCCCGCAGGCGCATGACATCGCGACGCGCGGCGGGTCCGGTAATCCACTGGCTGCGACCGTCGTCGAGTGCCGTCTTGCCATCCAGGCTCATGCCCAGCTTGACGGTGACCCATGGCCGGCCGCGCGTCATCCGCGACATGAAGCCCCGGTTCAGCGCCAGCGCCTCGGCCTCCATCAGGCCGGACTCGGCCAGGATGCCGGCAGCACGCAATCGCGCCATGCCCTGCCCGGCCACCAGCGGATTGGGATCGGTGCTGGCGACCACCACCCGCGCCAGCCCAGCACCGACCAGCGCATCGGCGCACGGCGGAGTGCGACCATGGTGGCTGCACGGCTCCAGCGTCACATAGGCCGTGGCGCCGCGGGCGAGCTCTCCTGCCTGGGCCAGTGCATGCGGTTCGGCATGCGGCGTACCGGCGGCCACATGCCAGCCCTCGCCGACAATCCGGCCCCGGTTGACGATGACGCAACCGACGCGCGGATTCGGTGAGGTGGTACGCATGCCGAGCGCGGCAAGCTGCAGCGCCCGGGACATGTGGAGGTGATCTTCAGCAGTAAACATCGACAGTCCGTCACGGCAACGGGCGCTGTGCCCGCCCACCGGTTCAGTGTTGCTTGCGCGAAATTTCGCGAATGGCTTCGGAGAATTCCGATACATCCTGGAAGCTGCGGTAAACCGACGCGAAGCGGATATAGGCAACCTTGTCGAGCCTGGCCAGCTCGCTCATCACCATCTCGCCCAGCTCGCGGGCGCTGACTTCGCGCTCGCCCAGTGCCAGCAGTTTCTGCTTGATATGCTCGACCGACTCGTCGACCAGTTGCGTCGATACCGGCCGCTTGTGCAGTGCACGGTTGAAACCGATCCGCAGCTTGTCCTCGTCGAACTCGGCGCGGTGGCCGTCCTGCTTGACCACCTGCGGCATGCGCAGCTCCGCCGTCTCGAAGGTGGTGAAGCGCTTGTCGCAGCCGAGGCAGCGGCGACGGCGACGGATGCTGGAAGCGTCCTCGCTGACGCGCGAGTCGACCACCTGGGTATCCAGATGGCCGCAGAACGGGCATTTCATATTCGGGGACTCCAGATAGGCAAATAGCGACGGACTCGCGTCCGTCGCCTTGGGTACCGCCCGGCGCCGCCTGAACGGCAGCCGGATTGTTACTTGCCGTAGACCGGCAGGCGGGCGCAGAGCGCCTTGACCTTCTCGGCCACCGTGGCCAGATTGGCGTCGTCGGCCGGGCTGTCGAACACGTCGGCAATCAGGTTGGCCAGTTCACGCGAGTCGGCTTCGGTAAAGCCGCGGGTGGTGATCGCCGGGGTACCGATGCGGATGCCCGAGGTCACGAACGGCTTTTCCGGATCGTTCGGGATCGCGTTCTTGTTGACGGTAATGTGGGCGCGGCCCAGTGCGGCTTCAGCGTCCTTGCCGGTGATCTGCTTGGCGCGCAGGTCGACCAGGAACACGTGGCTCTCGGTACGGCCGGACACGATGCGCAGACCGCGCGCGGTCAGCACTTCCGCCATCGCCTGGGCATTGACCTTGACCTGCTTGGCCCAGTCCTTGAACGCCGGGCTGGCCGCTTCCTTGAACGCCACGGCCTTGGCGGCGATGACGTGCATCAGCGGACCGCCCTGCAGGCACGGGAAGATGGCCGAGTTCAGGCCCTTCTCGAATTCGGCCTTGGCCAGGATCACGCCGCCGCGCGGACCGCGCAGGGTCTTGTGCGTGGTAGTGGTGACGAAGTGGGCGTGCGGAACCGGGTTCGGGTATTCACCCGCGGCGATCAGACCGGCATAGTGGGCCATGTCGACAAACAGGTAGGCGCCGACTTCATCGGCGATCTTGCGCATGCGCGCCCAGTCGATTTCCAGCGCGTAGGCCGAGGCGCCGGCCACGATCATCTTCGGCTTGTGTTCACGTGCCAGGCGTTCGACCTGTTCGTAATCGAGTTCTTCCTTGTCGTTCAGACCGTACTGCACCACGTTGTACAGCTTGCCGGAGATGTTGACCGACGCGCCGTGGGTCAGGTGACCGCCATGGGCGAGGCTCATGCCGAGGATGGTGTCGCCCGGCTTCAGCACCGAGACGTACACGGCCTGGTTGGCCTGCGAGCCGGAATGCGGCTGCACGTTCGCGTATTCGGCACCGAACAGCGCCTTCAGGCGATCAATGGCGAGCTGTTCGACCTGGTCGACATATTCACAGCCGCCGTAGTAGCGCTTGCCCGGGTAACCTTCGGCGTATTTGTTGGTCAGCACGGAGCCCTGGGCTTCCATGACAGCGGGGCTGACATAGTTTTCCGAAGCGATCAGTTCGACGTGGTCTTCCTGACGGCGAGACTCGGCATCCATCGCGGCGGCGAGTTCGGGATCGAAGACATGAATGGTTTGGTCGGCTGCGAACATCGTATTTTCCAAGTGAACAAGGGGCACAACTGGTGTGAATTCTAACCCATGGACCGCGACACCGACACGGCACAGCCGTATCGGTTTGCGACCGGTACAGTCGGGTTCAGTGGAGATTTTCCGGCGGCGTCAGCGTGATCGCGTCGTTGCAGGTCAGAAAAACCGGCACCTCGTCGATGCGGTCCGGCTGGATCGTCCCGACCACCCGCACGTCCTCGACCTGACACTCGGCCATCAGCGCACGGAAGTTTTCCTCGATCCGCTCGACCGCATCCAGCGGCGCAAGCGGCCAGACGAAGGCAGCCCAGTTCTTGTCGTCGCCGGGACTGGACACGGTAAAGCGCAGCTCGCCATTCTCGTGCGCAGCCGCCACGCCGGCGATCCCGGCATTGCCGGCGCGCAGCTTGCGGATGATATTGGACGCCCACATCTGCATATTGACGTCCAGCCGCAGCGCAGCGCCCTGACGCAGCGCTTCCGGCACCACGTTCGGCACGGCCGGAATCGGGAACAGCGTCACGCCCGGGGTCTTCATCTGTTCGTTGAGCTGCTGCATGAACGGCATCCCCCACTCGCCCATCGAACCGCCCAGACGGATGGCGGGTGCCTCACCGGGGTTCTGCATCGCCACGCCGAGCAGATAACGGACGAATACGCCTTCCTCATGCACCGGCACTTCACTGCCGGCCAGGTCCAGCGGCACACCGCGCGCGGCATCAGTCAGGAAGCTGCCGAAGCGGAACCATTGCGAGAACGCGACACTGGCGAGCGTGTCGGCATGCAGCAGACGACCGGACAGCGACACTTCGGCATCGGCACGCACCACGCCGTGCTGTCTGAGGATGGCGAGCAGCGGCGCCGCGTCGACCTGCGCCGGCAGCGTGGTGGCCGTCTTGCTGCCGGCGGCCAGCACCACCGGCACGGCAAACACGACCGCATGGCGCGCCGTCGACGGCGACGCCAGCGTATCGACCAGGCTGTGCCACAGCGTGCGGAATGCCGTCTGGTCAGGCGCCAGTTGCAGGGCGACCGACAGCGACTGGTTGTCGTCGAACTCCAGCTTTTCCGCCGTCAGTCGACGCAGTTCACCGCGCTTGCGCTCGGCCTCCGCGCCATCCGGCTCGGTCAGCAGCGACATGACGGCACGAATCAGTTCGTTCTTGGGGGCGACGCGCGGCATCAGGCGCGGATCAGGCAGCATCATGAAAACGGGTTCCTCGGTTTTTCCAGCAGGCGATCGTGCATTGTCTCACAAGCCGCGGCGGGCTTTGGCAAGGGCGCAACGCCAGCCGGCGGTGAGCATGTTCATTACCGAATATTGAACCACGTAATGATGGTGGCAAGAAAGGATGACCAGACTGTCCGCCGGTCGCCCCCCCGGTGGTTCCAGTGGCGGCGAGGCCCGCTGGCGCGCCATGTCCGATGACGAACCCATGCGAAGTTCAGAAATCACGACACCGGATTACAAATCTTCACTTTTGAACGTTCCGCGGTTGACAACGAACAAACCGCCCCCCATAATTCGCAGCAATTGAGACGCAGCAATTGCTTCTTGATAGTTTCTCCTCTATTTCTCCTTTGTAGAATTCGGCGCGACCGCAAGGTTCGCGCCATTTTTTTTGCCCGCGCAACCCCGATCCGGCAAAATTCTTGATAATCAATGCATTGTAGAGAATATGCTCTAGTGGATTTCCGGCCACACCGGCAAAACCCGCAGCGAGCCGCCGCCCGGACAGGCAGCCATGCACCGCCCGCGGACGGCCATCCGCCCGGTTTTCAGTGATTTGCGAAACCGAACCTTCATCCGCGCGTCACCATCATTGTCATGAAACGAACATCCGGAACCGGGAATCAGTCGCGCAGCCAGCCGTCGATCTGCTGCCAGACCTGCAGCTTGGCGGCATAGGCCCGGGTATTGGCCGGGCTGGACGATGGCAGTTCCAGGCAGTGCAATGCCATGCCCTGCAACTGAACCGCGGCCCGCGCCGCCGTCTTGCCGTTGAAAGCAACCAGCCGCAGCGCCGGCAATGACGCCAGAAAATCGACCAGATCGTTCTGCCGCGCATCACGAATCGCCACGTCCAGACTGCCGCGCCGTCTGGCCTCGGCCACCACGTCCCAGAGCCCGATCCGCTGCGCCAGCAGCGCCTGCAGGCGCGCCGGGTAATCGAGACTGACCAGATCGTGCCCGAGCACATCGCCAAGCAGGCGCCAGAACTGGTTGTGCGGATACGCGTAATACTGACCGGCGGCCAGCGAGGCCTCGCCCGGCAGGGAGCCCAGCACCAGTACCCGCGTATCGGCGGCGACCACCGGCGGGAAACAGCGTTTCAGCGCCGGCGCCTCAGGTGTGGAGGGATGGGCCGGCATCCGTTCAGACCGGCAGATCCAGCCCGCCCTGACGGGCCGCCAGCACGCGTTTGACCGGACCAAAGCTCTGCCGGTGCACCGGCAGCACCCCCAGGCGTTCGATGGCCGCCACGTGTGCGGCGGTCGGGTAGCCCTTGTGCTGGGCAAAGCCATAACCAGGATACTGCCCGTCCATGGCAATGCAGACTGCATCGCGCGCCGTCTTGGCCAGGATGGAAGCCGCGGAAATGGCCGCAACCTTGCTGTCTCCCTTGACGATGGCGCGGGACGGCACATCCAGTTCGAAGCCCGGCAACCGATTGCCGTCCACTTCGATTTCGTCCGGCAGCACCGTCAGGCCCGCCACCGCACGGCGCATCGCCAGCATGGTCGCCTGCAGGATATTGAGCCGGTCGATTTCCTCCACCGTCGCCTCGGCAATGCACCAGGCCAGCGCATTGGCCTTGATCAGCGGCGCCAGCGCCTCGCGCCTCGCCTCGCTGAGCGTCTTGGAGTCGGCCAGACCGGCAACCGGCCGCGCCGGATCGAGAATCACCGCGGAGGCGAACACGCTGCCCGACAACGGCCCGCGGCCCGCCTCGTCGACCCCGCACAGTTTGATCCATTCACTCATCCGACGACTTTCCTTTTCCGGCCCGATACAAGAGCGCCAGTTTACCGGAAGCCCGTCCTCCCTGCCCCCGGCCCGCCTTGCGGACCCCATTCGTCAGCCCCGGCTGGAATCTTCAGGGGTCGCTTTGTAAACATAGAAACATGTCACGGCTATCCATGGCCAGCGACCCAACGCGCATCCTGTGACAGGTTTTCCCATCGTGCAAAATGAACGTTTCACGCCTGCTGTCACCTTCAGCAGCCCGACCCTGCCCACCATCCACGACGCCCTTCCCGGCCCCGGTGACGGCAGCGGGCCCACCCTCTCAGCCGGCCTGGTCTCGTTCGACATCCCGCTGTCTCTCCCCGTCGCCCGCGAATCCGCCCCCGCCCTGACCCTCGGCTACAGCGCCGGCGCCGGCAACGGCCCCTGCGGCACCGGCTGGCGGCTCGCCCTGCCGACCATCCAGCGTCGCACCCGTCTCGGCGTCCCGCAGTACAACGACGACGACGTGTTTGTCGGCCCCGATGGCGAACCGCTGGTTCCCCAGCTCGGGGCTGACGGCAAGGTGGTGGTGCAAACCGGCGTCACTCGCTGTGTCGGCTCCACCCTGCCGCTGTCGTATACCGTCACCCCTTATTCCTCGCGCACCCAGACCGATTATTCCCGCTACCAATACTGGCAATCCGGGACCAGCGCTTTCTGGTTATGGTTCGAGCGCAACGGCGTCATCCACTGCCTTGGTTACACCGCGCAAATCAGCGATCCGGCCAGTCCCGGCCATATCGCCCGCTGGCTGATCGAGGAATCGCTGTTCCCGAATGGCGAGCACGTGCTGTACCGCTATGT